>CAYLPM010000380.1:0-13063 GCA_964385525.1 uncultured Gemmatimonadaceae bacterium | reverse complement strand
GCCCCCTTGGGGAGGCGGCCACCGAGCCGCGTGAACTTCTGCGGGTCCTTCAGGAACTCGATGATCTCCTCGAGCTCCTGCTTGGCCTCATCGGCGCCGGCCACATCGGCGAACGTCACCTTCGGCGTGTCGCCGGTGAGGAGCTTCGCCTTCGACTTGCCGAACGAGAACGCCTTCGCGCCGCCCGCCTGGATCTGCCGGAAGAAGAAGATCCAAATGGCGATCAGGAAGAGCCACGGGAGGAAATTGACCAGGATCGCGATGACCGACGGTCGCCCATCCTGCGCCTCGATCTCCACGTTCTGCGCCTTGAGACGCTCGATCTCGGCATCGGAGTTCTCCACCGGGAGCATCGTGTTGAACCGCTTCACGTCCCGGCCCTCGTGCACGACGGGCTCCCGGAACTCGCCGGTCACGTTCTTCCCGTCCCTGATCGTGACCCGGACGATGTTCCCGGACTGCAGTTCCTGCCCGTAGCGCGAGTACTTGATGGTCGGCGCCGGCTCCGATCGCGCACCCGAGAGATGGATGAACGCAACCGGGATCAGGATGATGAGGATCCAGAACGAGAGCGTCTTGGAGAAGCGCCCCCAGTTCGGCGTCGGTTTCTGTGGTGGTTGTCGCTCGGCCATTACCGCAAGCTCGCTATGTACGGCAGGTGACGGAAGTCCTCGGCGTGGTCGAGGCCGTAACCCACCAGGAATTCGTTCGGCGCATCGAAGCCCACGAATCGAACCGGATACTCCAGCGCCCCCGCCACACGCTTGTGCAGAAGCGCGCACATCTCCAGTGATTGCGGATTCCGTGCCTCCAGAAGGTGCATCAGACGGTTCAGGGTGCGCCCCGAGTCGACGATGTCCTCCGTGAGCAGAATGTGCTTCCCTTCCAGACGGGTCTCCGGGTCGTAGACGAGCCGCACGTCGCCGCTGGAGACCTTGTCGGCGCCGTAGCTCGACGCGACGATGAAATCCACCTGTAGCGGCCGCCGGATCTGCCGCACCAGGTCGCTGACGAAGATGAAGCTCCCCTTGAGAAGCCCGAGGACGAGCAGATCGCCCTCGGGATAAATAGTCGTGATCTCGTCGCCCAGTTCCCTCACCCGCGCGGCGATCACCGTCTCATCGTAGACGACTCGACGGACCGGACGCCCGTCCAGGCGAGGATCAGCGGTCGAGACGGTCACAGTGGTAATGAACGGTCGGTCGCCCGGACCGCGCGGTTGCCGCGTCGCTGCGGCGCACACCCGGAATCCACAGCACCTCGTCGCCGGCTACGACGACCGGCCAGTCGATGCGCTCCGGACCCGCGATGCGCGCATCGCTGAGGAAGCGCTTCACTCGTCGCGGGGCCGCTGCGCCGGCCGCTCGCATCCGGTCACCCGCGCGCCACGCCCGAACGACCAGCGGCACATCGGCTGGGAGCGCCGCCAACCACGGATCGGGGCTCCGCGCCTGAGATGCCGCCTGTACCGGGTGAAACCGGAACCGTCCGAGATCGGTCACGCCTTCGAGCGGGCACTCCCAGGCCTCCGACGCCGCGCCGCGCCGCACGACCAGCGCCTCGCGGGACCGCGCCACCTCCCAGCCCCCGGAAAGCGGAATCGTCCCCTGTCGGCAACTCATTGTAAACTCGGCGAGTCGGTGGGTTCCACGCCGGTCGAGGCGAGCGCCGACGCGCGCGGCCAGCGCGGGCCAGACCACCCGCAATGATTCTCGATCATATCCGGCCAGCGAGGCGGCCGCAACGCGCAGCGTTCCCGCGGCGGTGATGCGCGCGTCGACCTCGCCAAGCGCGCGCTCGAGCTCCGCCCGCCAGTCGGCCGACCGTCGGGCGACCGCCCGCAACTCGTCGTCGATCCCCGGGTGCGCGCGCCGGAGCGCGGGCAGGAGATCGAGCCGTACCCGATTGCGAAGGAAGGCGCGCGAAGCATTCGAGGGATCGACGACTGACCGCACGCCGTGGGCACGCGCATACCGCTCCAGCGTGGCGCGCGACAACGCGAGGAACGGCCGCTCGATACCGGAGGGCGCGAGGAGCCCCGCGAGCCCGCGCGCCCCGGCTCCGCGCAGGATGCGCATCGCCACCGTCTCCAGGTGGTCGTCGTCGGTGTGGGCGGTCACTATCGTGCCGTTGACGTCGTCCGCCGCCCGACGCAGGAAGCGCCAGCGCGCCTCGCGCCAGGCAGCCTCGCCGTGCAGTCGCTCGGTCGCGCGGCCGACGACGACGGGCACCGCGAGCGCCCGTCCGCGCCGCTCGACCAGTGCCGCCGCGCGCTGCGCGTGCGGGCCGGTGCCGTGATCGAACGTCGCGACCGCCCCGATCATTTCGCGAGCCACGGTCGCGAACGCCTCCAGCATCACCATTGAATCGAGCCCGCCCGAGACCGCGAGGACGAGCGGCGCGGGTCGGGACGAGACATCGACGATGGCACGGTGCACCGCTTCGGTCACCGACTCGCGCGCCCTGGCACCGGTGGACATCCGGGGAAGATAACGGCCGGTGCGCGCCGCAGCACGCCGCGTCGACCCTGGCCTCCCCTTTCTGGACCGGCTAAGTTCTCGACCATCGAAACCAGCGAGGATGGCGTCCGTGATCGAGCAAGGCGGTGGTCCACTCGGCATCATCTGGGTCGGCGCGGGGCTGCTCGCGTTCTACATCGCGCTGATCTGGCTCAATTCCCTTCTCGGCGTGTTGCTGACGCCACTCTTCCTGATCCCCCAGACCTGGATTCTGGACCGGATCCGCGCGCGGAAGTCGGGGCGACGCGGGGAGTAGCGCGGGCAGCGCGCACCGATCGGCACGGGGGCGGGACGGGGTGACAGGGCCTCGTCCCGCTCGTCCGTGTAGGGTGCCGCTGCGCGTGAATCCCCGCCAGCCGGCTCGCGTACGGATGGACGCAAACCCCGACCTCACGAGGAGAGACACATGGGGAGCATCATACTGCTGGCCGTGCTGGGTGGGGCCGTCCTCTGGGTGATCAGTGCGTACAACGCGCTCATCTCCCTGAAGAACCAGGTGGCGAACGCCTGGAAGCAGATCGACGTGCAGCTCAAGCGGCGGCACGATCTCATCCCGAACCTCGTCAACACCGTCAAGGGCGTCATGCAGTTCGAGCGCGACACCCTCGAGGCGGTGATCGCCGCACGCAACAACGCGGTGAAGATCGAGGGGAGCGCGGCCGCGTCGATCGCGCAGATCGCGGGCGCGGAGACAGCGCTCACCGGCGCGCTGAGCCGGCTGATGGCTGTCGTCGAGGCCTACCCCGACCTCAAGGCGAACGCCAACGTGAGCCAGCTGCAGGAAGAGCTCACGTCGACCGAGAATCGGATCACCTTCGCGCGCCAGCTCTACAACGACACGGCGACGCTCTACAACACCAGGCAGGACCAGTTTCCGACCAACCTGGTCGCCGGGCTCGCCAAGGCGCAGCCCGCCGAGCTGTGGGAGATCCAGGATGCCGCCGAGCGGGCGACGCCCATCGTCGACCTCTCGATGAACCCGGCGAAGCCCAGAGCCTGAGCGTCTCGCCGTGACCGAGCCGGTCAATCTGTTCCAGCAGCAGGAAGCCAACCGCCGCCGGTCGTTCTGGCTGGTGGTCGGCTTTCTCGCGTTCTTCGCCTGGCTCGGCTTCGGCGGCGACTGGATCCTGCACGAGCTGACCGCCGAGGCTGCGCAGGGAGCGTATCGGCATCGATACCCCTGGATGGGCATCGTGATGACGGTCGTCGCGCTCGGTCTCACGTGGCATGCGTGGAGCGCGGGGCCGAGCGAGATTCTGTGGGCGGTCGGTGCGCGGGAGCTGCTCAAGCCGGCGAACGAGCAGGAGGCGCTCTTCCTCAACGTGAGCGAGGAGATGGCGGTCGCATCCGGGTTGCCGCGGCCGCGGCTCTGGGTGATTCCCGACGTCGACCCGAACGCCCTCGCGACCGGCCGGGGACCGGAATCGTCCAGCGTGGCCGTCACGGAAGGGTTGCTCCAGCTCTGCTCGCGCGACGAGCTCCAGGCGGTGGTCGCGCACGAAATGGCCCACATCAAGAACTACGATGTACGGCTGATGACGCTGCTCGCCGGCCTAGTCGGCGCCGTGGTGCTGATGGGCGACGGCATGCTCCGCCTGATCCTGCACGGCTCGCGCTTCGCCGGTGGCGGAAGGAGTGGCGGCGGCGGACGAGGTGGCGGCAAGAAGGGCGGTCTCGGGCCCCTGTTGCTCCTCGTGCTGGTGCTCTGGATCGTGAGCTGGCTGCTCGCGCCGATCGTCTCGCGCGTGCTCGCCCTTGGCGTGAGCCGCAAGCGCGAGTACCTCGCCGACGCCATGGCGGCGCAGTTCACGCGCAATCCGATGGCGCTCGCGACGGCGCTCGAGAAGATCGAGCACTCGGCATCACCGACCTACTCGATCAAGCGCGGCGCCGCGCACCTCTGTATTGCCGATCCACTCGGACGGCGCCTCACCTCGCGCGAAGGCTGGCTCGCCGACCTGCTCGGCACGCATCCGCCGATGTCGATGCGGATCTCGCGTCTGCGCGCGATGGGTTACCGCGAGCTCAAGCGAGCGGGGAGCTTCGTGCCGGCGTGAGGCGGGTCGCGGTCCGGTCGCTCCGCGCACTGGTCGCCATCGTGGCGCTCGCCGGCGCCGCCCGTCTCGACGCGCAGTTCCTCACGCGCCCCCACCTCGAGTGGCGCACGATCGAGACCCCGCACTTCCGCATTCATCATCCACGCCCGATGGAAGCGTGGACCCGAACGCTCGCCGAGCGCATGGAGGCCGTGCACGAGGCGGTGTCCGTGGTCGTCGGCAGCGCACCGTCCGCGCGCACGACGATCGTCGTCGACGATCCGTACAACGTCGCGAACGGCATCGCGTTCGCCTCGATCGGCGCGCCGGTCGTTTACGTCTGGCCCACGCCCCCGGAACCGGGGCTGGACCTCGGCGCGCACCGCGGGTGGAGCGAGCTGCTCGCGGTGCACGAGTTCGCGCACCTCGCGCATCTCACGCGACCATCGCGCAACCCCTGGCAGCGGCTCCTCTGGCGACTGCTGCCCGAGAACATTGGTCCGATCGCGCGGCGCGCCCCGCGCTGGGTGACCGAGGGCTACGCCACGTGGGTCGAAGGTGAGCTCACGGGGAGCGGACGGCCGTACGGGATCTATCGTCCCGCCGTGCTGCGACAGCTCGCCGTCGAGGGCCGCCTTCCCGCGTATGGCGAGCTCAATGGATCGAGCGCCTTCCTCGGCGGATCGATGGCGTATCTCGCCGGCTCCGCGTACCTCGAGTGGCTCGTACAGCGCCGCGGCGAGCAGAGTCTGCGCGACCTCTGGCGACGAATGACCGCGCGGGCCGATCGCGGCTTCGTCGAGGCGTTCCGCGGGGTGTACGGCGAGTCGCCGGAGGATCTCTACCGCCGCTTCGCCGTGGAGTTGACGGGCGAAGCACTGCGGATCGAGGACACGCTGCGCGCCGCGGGGCTAGTCGAGGGCGAGCTCGTGCAGCGTCGCGCGTGGTCCACGGGACGGCCGGCGGTGTCTGCCGACGGCGAGCACATCGCAATTGCGCTCGCCGACCGCGAGCGGCCCGCACGCGTCGTGGTCTGGCGCAGCGTGGAAGAGCCGGAGCCGGAGCGCGTGACGCGCGCGCGCGAGCGCATGCTCGAGCGCGACCCCCAGGACGTGGCGGCGATCTCGCTCTATCCCCCCGTCAAACGCGCGATCGCGACCCTCGAGGCCGCGTCGGGACGACCGCACGCGGACCCGCGATTCCTGAGCGACGGCGAGCACATACTGGTCACACGGGCCGAGCCGCTCCCGGATG
This sequence comes from uncultured Gemmatimonadaceae bacterium, assembly GCA_964385525.1. Lineage (GTDB taxonomy): Bacteria > Gemmatimonadota > Gemmatimonadetes > Gemmatimonadales > Gemmatimonadaceae > DATKCV01. Next base: position 7,254 of record CAYLPM010000380.1, on the reverse strand, counting down.
GCACGATGCGCCCCGATCTCTTCATCTGGAACTGGGAGCGCGACGAGCTGCGGCGCGTGACGCACGGCGCGGGCGTGCGCACGCCGGACCCATCGCCCGCCGGTAACGAAGCGGTCGGTGTGCGATGCGTCGGCGGATCGTGCGACGTCGTCGTCGTCGACCTCGCGAGCGGCGCGGTGACGACGCTCGTCGAGGGCTCGCCCTTCCGGTCGTACGCGCGCCCGCGCTTCGCGCCGGACGGCGCGCGCCTCGGCGTCGCTGTGCAGGAACGCGGTCCGTGGAATCTGGCGATCATCGATCGCGCGACGGGCGAGCTTCGCGCGCTGCCGGGTCCCGCCGGCGTGAGTCGATACGACGCGAGCTTTCTGCAGAGCGGCGACACACTCATCGCGATCTCCGAGGACGGCGGCATTCCCAACGTCGCGCGGATCGCCATCGCCACCGGCGAGGCGACGGCGCTGACGCGCGTGCTCGGCGCCGCCATGGGACCGGAGCCGAGCCGCGCCGACGCCTGGGTCTACTTCCTCCGCTTGCACGCGAAGGGCCTGGATGTCGCGCGCGTGCGGCGCGATTCGGTGTTCGTCGACCGCACCATCGCCCTCGATCCCGAGCGCTTTCCGGCCGCGCCGGTGTCGCCCTCCGAACCGGTGGACACGTTCGCCGTTGCCGCGGTGCCGCCATCCCGATCGTACGGTCTGGGCCCCCGGACCCACCGCTTCATACCCGCCACATCGGGGAGCGCGGAGTGGCTGAGCGTGGGTGCGACGATCGTCAGCACCGACCCGGTCGGTCGATTGAGCTGGACGCTGCAGGGGGTGTACGCGGAGGACGGCGGGTGGCGCGGCGCGGCGCTCGGCACCGAGTGGCGGCGCTGGCGGCCCTGGATCGGCGTCGATCTCTTTCACGTCCGACACGACCCCTCGCGCGCCGACGACGCTTTGCCGGGGACGACGTCGCTCGACGCGGAGTATGCGGGCGGCTCGGCCGGTCTGCGGCTCGTGCGGTCGATCGGATCGCGGCGCGAGGAGTATCGCGTCGGCGCCTCGGCCGGACGGGTGTCGTCGTCGGGCGCGCACGCGACCCGCTCGCTCGCGTTCGCGGAGCTCGGCGCGACGGCGCGCGCGGGCAACGAGAGCTCGATCACCGGGACACTGCTGCTGCACGGGAGCTCGGGCCGCACCCGCGGCGACGGGTGGCACCGCGGGGTCGTCGGCGCGGCGCTCGAGCTCGCGCGCCGCGGCAACGGCATCGGGCTCGAGATCACCGGCGGCCGCGTGACGCGGGATGCGCCGGGTTACGAGCAGTTCGCGCTCGGCGGCGCGCCACCGCCCCTCACCGACACCCCGTTGCTCTCGCAGCGTGTGGCGATTCCTGCCCTGCCGGTCGGCGCGCGGGCGGGCGACCGGTTCGCGGTCGGCCGGCTCGCGCTCACGGGCGGAGGCATGTCGCCGTACTACCTGCTGGCGAACGTGGGCGACCTGTCCGGACGCTGGAATCGCGTCATCGGGATCGAGGAAGACCTCTCGACCGAGGCGATCCCGCTGATCCGACTCCCCGCGGTGCGAGCGCTCGCCGGCGTCGGCTACTCGCTCGACGAGCCGGCGCGCAAGGAGTGGCGGTGGTACTTCTCGGCCATCATCCGGCCATGACGGCGAAACGGCGACGCCGAAGTGGTCAGCGCTCAGCCGTCAGCGGTCGGTGAAAGTCCATTTCCTCCCCGGCCGGACAGTCTCTCTCACTGCGTCATCACTGCATTATCACTCGAGCGCGCCCATGAAGCGTCTCCTCAATTACTTCTTCCGCGGTCTCGTGGTCACCGCGCCGGTGGCGATCACGATCTGGATCAGTGTCGTCGTGTTCCAGACCATCGACCGCTGGCTCGGGCTGCCCATTCCCGGACTCGGCTTCGTGATCACGCTGGTTCTGATCACGCTGGTCGGCTTTCTCGCCTCCAACCTCCTCACACGAGGGCTGGTGAACCTCGTGGAGCGGGTGATGGCCCGGCTGCCCTTCGTGCGTCTCCTGTACAGCTCGACGAAGGACCTGCTGAACGCGTTCGTCGGAGAGAAGCGGCGGTTCGACAAGCCTGTCATGGTGCACCTGTTTGCCGGCGGTTCGGTGAAGGCGCTCGGCTTCGTCACGCAGGAGTCGCTGTCCGCACTGGGCGCCGGCGGCGACGTCGCCGTCTACTTCCCCCAGTCCTACAACTTCGCCGGCCAGGTGCTGTTGGTGAGCGCCGCCCAGGTGGCGCGGCTCGAGGCCGCAAGCTCGGACGTGATGGCTTTCATCGTGTCGGGGGGCGTGACCCATCTGCCGGCGGGGGACGGCGTGGGCTGAGGAACCGCGAAGTGGTCAGTGGTCAGCCGACGGTGGTCAGCCGACGGTGGTCAGCCGTCGGTGCCCCGCTGCCGGCAGGCAACGGCGTGGGCGGCCGGGGCCGAGGAACCGCGAAGTGGTCGGTAGGCAGCCGACGGTAGGTCAGTGAACGGCGGCGGCCACCGACGACTGACCGCTGACCACTGACCACTTCGATGTTCCCTCTCCCTCGCGGCCGCGCCGGGCACGATATTGTGACCTGCCCCCCCGATGGAGGGTTTGACCGTCGTGGACATGACCGATGCCGCCATCGTCCGACGCGTGCTCGAGGGCGACAGTGATGCGTACGGAATCCTCGTGGACCGGTACTACGACCGGTACGCCCGCTTCGCCGTGCACATGCTGGGCAACCGCGAGGACGCCGAGGAGGCGCTCCAGGACGCCTTTCTGCGCGCCTATCGCGCCCTGCCCCGGTACGAGGAGCGGGAGCGGTTCGGTGCGTGGCTGTTTCGCATGCTCGTCAATCGCTGCCGCACGACGGCGGTGCGACGGCGGCGACGCGAGCAGATGTTCGCGACCGGTGACATCGCGCTGCTGACGGCGGCGGTGCGCCCCGACGTGGACGACACGGCCTGGCGCGAGGAAATCGCCCGCGCGCTGGGCGTCCTCCCAGCGGAGCAGCGCGAGGCGTTCCTGCTCAAGCACGTCGAGGATCTGAGTTACGAGGAGATGGCGGGGGTGACCGGTGTCGGCATCTCCGCGTTGAAGATGAGAGTCAAGCGGGCCTGCTCGCGGCTTCGCGAGCTCCTGCAGGAGGTGCACAGTGTCGGAACCGCGTGATGTGATCGATCGGGCGACGCGCTCGCTGCGGCAGTCGGTGGAGGTCGATCCGGCCGCGAAGCAGCGACTCGTCGCCGCCCTGCGACAGACGCCGCCGCCTCGTATTGGTCCGGTGCGCCGGGCGTGGCGGTGGACGGCTAGACCGCGGCCGGTGATGATCTCGCCGCTCGCTGGCCTGGCGGCCGCGGCGGTGATCGCCCTCGTGGCGCTGCTGCGGCCGACGAGCGAGCGCGACGGCGCACCCATGGGGTTCGCGGAAGCCCCCGTACCGGAGTCCACAGTCGCGGCGCCGGACGCGGTCCCAGCGAGCACGCAAGGCACCGGCGGAACGTGGTTCAGGCTCGCCGCGCCCGGCGCGGCGAGCGTGTCCCTCGTCGGTGACTTCAACGACTGGGATCCCGGGCGGCATCCACTGCGCCCGAGTGAGGTGAAGCCCGGCGTCTGGGAAGTGTGGGTTCCGCTCGAGCCCGGACGCCACGAGTACTCGTTCTTCGTCGACGGCTCGCAGTGGATGCGCGACCCTTCCGCCGCACGAGCGGTCGAGGGCGACGTCGGTGCCCCGAGCTCGGTGATTCTCGTTGGAGAGATATCGTCGTGAGCACATTTCGAACGGTGGTCTTCAGAGTCCTGACGGTGGCCTGCGCCGCGATGCTCGCCGCAAGCGAGCGAGCGGAGGCGCAGGTGAGTGAGCAGGTCGGTCGCGAGCAGCTGGAGGCGGCCGACGCTCGTCTCGCCGGCCGGCTCGATCCCGAAACGCGCCGCGCGGTGATCGCGAGCATCGACTCGTACCTCGCCGCGGGGCTTCCTCCCGAGCTCACCAGCCGGCTCGTTAGTCGGGCCCTCCAGGCGGCCGCGGGCTCCGCGGCCCCGGAGTTGATTCTCAGCTCGATCCGCGATCACGGGCTTCGCCTGGTAGCCGCGCACGACGCGCTGCCGAACGCGGGAGCTGCCGACGTCGACGCCGGTGCCGAAGCTCTTCGAGCCGGCGTGTCACTCGGCACACTGCGCGCCCTGCGGCAGCTGCGTCCACGGAGCTCCCTCGCGGTGCCGCTCATCGTGCTGGTCGACCTCGTGGTGCAGGGCGTGCCTGCGGACACCGCGGCCGAGCTCATTCTCGCCGTGGCCGAGAAGCAGGCGTCCGACGCGCAGTACAACAATCTGCGCCTCCAGGTCGCGAGCGACATCGGTGCCGGCGCGCTGCCGATCGTCGCCGCGGAGACACGCACGCGAGGCGTGCTCGGAGCCGGCGTCGGCGCGGCGTCGGCCGCCACCCTGGGCGCCGACGCTGCCAACGGTCCTCAACGCGGCGGTACCAGTACGTCGGGCCGGCCACCCGGAGGCACACCACCTCCGCCGTGAGCTATCGCGGACTCCTCCCGCCTCTCGTCGTTCTGCTCGGGCTCGCATCGACGCCCGCGCATGCCCAGGTCGTGCCTACGGTCGACGTCGGCGTGATCTCGCTCGGTTACTCTGGGACCGCGCGCGCCACCGCGCTCAGCGTCACTCCCGCAATGCGGATCGATGGTCCGCTGACCCTGGCGATGGGATCCGCCACCTTCTCGCAGTTCGACGGGGGCGAGTGGTCCGCGCAGGGAGCGCTCGCCGCATCGGTGTTTTCGCCCTCGTGGGGCGCGTTTCGCGGCGAGCTCGCGGCCACGGCGACCGCAATCGCGTATCGCGATGTCTTTCGGACGGGCGATGGGCTGCTGCGGGCCCGGGTTCATGCGCACTCGCTGACGCTCGGTGGCTGGGCCGGAGGCGGGGGCGGCTGGTCGCGCCATGCCGATGCCTGGCACGGGCTCGCACTGGCCGATGCGGGCGTGTGGTCGGAACACGGTCCACTGCGACTGACGGCAGCGATCACGAGCCGCTACGTCGCGGTCGCCGACAGCTTCTTCTCCAGCGAGGGCGCGTTTGCGCGGTTCCGCCGGCGCGGCGCGCACGTGGACGCGACGGTCGGGATCTCGTGGCAGGAGGGGCCACTCGAGCTGCACCTGATGGGCGGCGCACGAGAAGGCGGCGAGCTGGCGCGCGACGCGGAGTGGGCGAGCCTGAGCGCGACCCTGCGCCTGACGCCGTGGGCGTCGGTGATCGCGGAGGCGGGGGGCGAGCCGGAAGTCGTGTCGCAGCGGCTTCCGCAGGGGCGCTACGGCCTCCTCGCGCTGCGATTCTCCCCGACCGCGCCGCCGGTCCCGATGATGCGCTTCTCTCCCTCGATGACCGCCGAGTTCATTCTCGGCAGCGAGATCGGCGGGCTCCGTCGCGTTCGGGTGCTGGAGCCGGGCGCACGCCGGATCGAGCTGCGCGCGGACTTCACCGACTGGCAGCCGGTTCCGCTCGCCCGGGCCTCTGATGGAAGCTGGCAGATCGCGCTGCCGCTCGCGCCGGGCGTCTACCGGGTCAGCATCCGCATCGATGGTGGCGAGTGGCGCGCACCGCCGGGGGTTCCCGCCGTCAGGGACGAATTCGGCGCGATGGTGGGGCTCGTCGTGGTGCGGTGAGCCCGCTCAGACGTTCGGCACCTCGGTGACGAGCGCGTTGAGCATCTTCTTCGCGTCGCCGAAGAGCATCGCCGTGTTGTCCAGATAGTAGAGGGGATTGTCGGTCCCCGCGAAGCCGGTCGCCATGCTGCGCTTGATCACGACGACGTTCTTCGCGCGGTCCACGTCGAGGATCGGCATCCCGTAGAGCGGGCTGCTGGGGTCCGTGCGCGCCGCCGGGTTGGTCACGTCGTTCGCGCCGACGACGAGCGCGACATCGGCGCGCTCGAACTCGCGGTTGATCTGGTCCATCTCGTACAGCTGCGTGTACGGGACATCGGCCTCCGCGAGGAGGACGTTCATGTGCCCCGGCATGCGCCCGGCCACGGGGTGAATGGCGTACTTCACGTCCACGCCCTTCTTCTCCAGCAGCGTCGCCAGCTCGCGCACCGTGTGCTGCGCCTGCGCGACCGCGAGGCCGTAGCCGGGCACCACGATCACCGAGCGGGCGAACGACAGCATCACCGCCACATCTTCGGCCGTCACCGAGCGCACGGAACGGTCGCCCGCGGGTCCGGCGACGGCCGCGGTGCCGGCCTGCGCCCCGAACGCGCCGAACAGCACGTTCGCGAGCGAGCGGTTCATCGCGCGGCACATGATCTGGGTCAGGATGATCCCCGACGCGCCGACGAGCGCGCCGCTGATGATCAGCGCGTTGTTGCGCAGCACGAATCCGGCGGCGGCGCCGGCGATCCCCGAGTACGAGTTGAGCAGGGAGATCACGACCGGCATGTCCGCGCCGCCGAGCGGGATCACGAGCAGCACGCCGAGCACGAGCGCGAGTACGACGAGCACGAGGAAGACCCACTCGTGCTCGAACGACACGATCAGGTAGAGCGCCGCGCCCAGCGCGGCCACGAACAGGAGCGCGTTCAGCGACTTCTGCAGGGGATAGGTGACCGCCCGGCCGGTGATCAGCTCCTGGAGCTTGCCGAACGCGACGAGGCTCCCCGTGAACGTGATCGAGCCGATCAGGAGCGCGAGCATCACGCTGATCGCGACATCGGTCGTCACGACGAGATCCGGCGCCGCATCGATCCGGAAGAACTCGGCCGCCGCCACGAGGGCGGACGCCGCGCCGCCGAATCCGTTGAGCAGTGCGACCATCTGCGGCATCGCGGTCATCTTCACGGAGATCGCGAGCCAGGCGCCGAGGATCACGCCGATCAGCAGTCCGACGCCGATCCAGGTATACGAGATGATGTTGCGATCGAGCAGCGTCGCCAGCACCGCGATCAGCATCCCGCCGGCGGCGAGCACGTTGCCCCGCTGCGCCGTGCGGGGCGACGACAGGAACTTGAGACCGACGATGAAGAGAACGGACGCGACGAGATAGGCGATCGCGATCAGGTCGACGACGAAGGGGCTGGCGCGGTTCACTTGCGGTCGTCCCGCGAGCGCTTGAACATGCGCAGCATGCGGTCGGTGACGAGGAATCCGCCGACGACGTTGACCGTCGCCATCACGACGGCGATCAGACCGAGGATCGTGTTCATCGGCGAGTCCAGCCGGCCGGCGATGACGATCGCGCCGACGATCGCGATCCCCGAGATCGCGT
>CAYLPM010000379.1:0-2139 GCA_964385525.1 uncultured Gemmatimonadaceae bacterium | reverse complement strand
CAGCGCGCCGAACCGTCGGCGCAGGTGTCGGCGCTGGCGGCGCGAACGGCGGAACTGCTCGTTCCCCTTGCAGCGGGCAACGCGACGACTGCGCCGTGGGGCGCACGCGTGGATCAACCAGGCGCGACATGGCACGCGTGGGGAGCGCGATCCACCGCTGCGCTGGCCGAGTCGGCCGAAGTGCTCCAGCGGCCGGATCTCGCCGCGGCGGCGCGACTGGAGGCCGACGCGCTGTGGGCGAGATTCACGCTCGCGGGCCAGGTGCCGTGGGAGGTCGGACCCGACGGCTCGGCGACGTGGTATCCGCAGATCGCGTACGGGATCGGCTCGATTGTCGAAGGCTACCTCGCGCTGGCGAGCGCCACGGGCGAACGCCGCTACTCGGTGCTCGCCGGACTGACCGCCGGATGGTTTCTCGGCGCCAACGGCGCTGGCGTCGTCATGTACGACGAGACGGTCGGTCGAACCTTCGACGGGATCGACGGGCCATCGGCGGATGAGGTCAACCGGAACGCGGGTGCCGAATCCACGATCGAGGCGCTGCTCGCGCTGCAGCGCGTGACGAGCGATCCCGACGCGGCCGAGTACGTGCGATATCGGCCGGTCGGCGAACCAGCTTCGTCGCTTGCCGAAGTACCCGACCAGCGCGAGTTCACCGGACCGGGCGGCGGGCGAGTGCTGGTACGGTTGGGCGACGCAGGCCTGGAGATCGAAGAACACCGCGGCCACACGACGCCGATCACGTTGACTTACTGGCCGGCGGCCAACCCATCCGAAGTGCTCCTTGCGACCCGGATAACCGAGCAGTGGAACGCGGAGAATCCTGACGTGCAGGTCCGCGTGCAGCCGCTGCCCGCCGGGCGGTCGTCGGAGGAGGTCCTGCTGGCGGCGATCGTCGCGCGGGCGACGCCGGATGTGAGCTCCAACGTGTCTTCGGCGCTTCTCGCGCGCCTGGTGCGGGCCGGAGGCGTCGTGCGGCTGGACGATCGTGTGGCGACGGCGGCGCGACTGGCCGAACGCACGAGCGAGCCGATGCTCGAATCGTTGCGGTTCCCCGATGGCGGGATCTATGCCTTCCCGTGGAAGACGAATCCCGAGATGCTGATGTACAACGTCGATCTGCTGGCCGAGGCCGGCGTGGAGCCGCCGCGCACGCATGCTCAGCTTCTGGATGCGCTGCGACGCCTGGCCCGGGACACCGACGGCAACGGACGGCTCGACCGCTGGGGACTGTGGGCCAACCTCAAGACGACCTGGTTCGAGCGCTTCTACGACTTCTATCCGCTTTATCTCGCCAGCTCCGGAGGCCGGACGATCGTGAGTGATGGGGAGGTCGTGTTCGACAACGAGGCCGCGGTGGCGGCGCTCGAGGTGCTGCGGCAGGGATTCGCCGAGGGGGTGCTGCCGCGGGCGAATTTCTCCGAGGGGCGGGATCCGTTCATCGATGGAACGGTTGCGATGAAGATCATCGGCCCCTGGTTCCTGCGCGAGCTGGAGCTACTGAAGGTGCCGGGGCTCCGCTATGATGTCGCGCCGGTGCCGTCGTCGGATGCCGCCGAGCCGGAAGATCATTACGCGTTCGCCGACCTGCGCAGCATCGCGATCTTCTCGACCACGCGGCATCCTGAGGAGGCGGCGCGATTCGTCGCCTATCTCGCGTCGCCGGCGGCCGACCGGCTGCTGATCGAGGTGGCCAGCCAGTTGCCGTATCGGCGCCGGCTCGCGGGCGATGCGCGGTTCGAGGCGTCGCTGGCGCGATGGCCATCACTGGACACGTTCGCCGCGCAGGTGGAACGTACGCGCGACCTCGACATAGATCCCGACGTGGTCGAGATATTCGACCTGCTGTCGGAGGCATACGAGGCCGGCGCCGTGTTCGGAACGGTGCCGGTGCGGGAAGCGCTGGCGCGGGCGGCGGCGGAAGCGAGGCGGATCATCGATGCGCGCTGAGGAACGCTCGGGGTGGCTGCTGGCGGCGCCCTACGTCGCCTTTCTCCTCGCCTTCGCGGCGTACCCGATCGTGTTCGCGGTGGTGCTCGTGTTCCTGCGCTGGGATCTGGTGACCGAGCCGGCGTTCGCCGGCGGCGACAACATCCGACTGCTGGCGCAGGACGGACGGTTCTGGCGCGCCGTGGGGAA
>CAYLPM010000378.1:0-5111 GCA_964385525.1 uncultured Gemmatimonadaceae bacterium | reverse complement strand
ACCTCCGGCGCCAGCGAGACGATCTTCATGTACCGCTTCTCGCGGAGCTCGCGCGCCACCGGACCGAAGATGCGCGTCGCGCGCGGCTCCCCGGCCTCGTTGATGATCACCACCGCGTTCTCGTCGAACCGGATGTAACTCCCGTCCTTCCGACGCGTCTCCTTGGCCGTGCGCACGACGACGGCGCGCGCGACGTCCGACTTCTTCACCGTCCCGTTCGGCAGCGCGTCCTTCACGGCGACGATCACGGTGTCGCCGAGGCCGGCGTACCGCCGCCGCGTACCGCCGAGCACGCGGATCACGAGCGCCCGCTTCGCGCCGGAGTTGTCCGCGACCTTGACCATCGATTCCTGCTGGATCATGGCTCGGCTCTCCTAGCGGGCGCGTTCGAGAATTTCGACCACACGCCACCGCTTGTCCTTCGACAGCGGCCGGGTCTCCATGATGCGCACGGTGTCGCCCGTCTTCGCCGAGTTCTCCTCGTCGTGCGCCTTCACGTTCTTGGTGCGCGTGATCATTTTCCCGTACACCGGGTGCTTCACGCGTCGCTGCAGCGCGACGACCACCGTCTTCTGCATCTTGTCGCTCACCACCATCCCGTCGCGGACCTTCCGGGTCCCGCGGGACTGCGGCGTGCCGTTCGTGTTGGTCAGTTCGGCCATGGCTCCAGGGCTCCTCACTTGCGCGCCGCGGCCGTTCCGGCCCCGGCGTCACGCGCGGCGGAGATCTCCCGCTCGCGCAGTACCGTCTTCAGGCGCGCGATGTCGCGCCGCACCGTCCGCAGCCGGAGGGGATCCTCCAGCGTCTGCGTGGCGCTCCGGAACCGCAGCCGGAAACGCTCCTCCTCGAGCTCCGCGATCCGTCCGCGGATCTCATCGGGCGTCAATTCGCGGATCTCCTCAGCCTGCATCGGTGTGCGCCTCCTCACGGACCACGAACTTGCTCTTCACGCCCAGCTTCGCCGCCGCGAGCGCCATCGCCTTCTTCGCGATGTCGGGCGTCACCCCTTCCAGCTCGAACATCACCCGCCCCGGCTTCACGACCGCCACCCAGGACTCGGGCGATCCCTTCCCCTTCCCCATGCGCGTCTCGGCCGGCTTCTTCGTGATCGGCTTGTCGGGAAAGATCCGGATCCACACTTTCCCGCCGCGCTTGATGTGCCGCGTCAGCGCGACACGCGCCGCCTCGATCTGCCGGTTCGAGACCCAGCCGGGCTCGAGGGCCTGCAGCCCGTAGTGGCCGAATGCCACCGTGTTGCCGCGCGTCGCCAGGCCCTTCGTGCGACCCTTGAACATCTTCCGGAACTTGACTCGCTTCGGACTCAGCATCGCGTAGCTCCTCAGACGCCGGTCGAGTAGGTCTTGCCGCGCCGATCCTCGATGATCTCGCCCTTGAAGATCCACACCTTCACGCCGATCGTGCCGAAGGTGGTCTTCGCGGTCGAGGTCGCGTAATCGATGTCGGCCCGGAGCGTGTGCAGGGGCACGCGGCCCTCGTGATACCCCTCGACGCGCGCGATCTCCGCGCCGCCGAGCCGGCCCCCGCACTTGATCTTGATCCCCTGCGCGCCCATGCGCATGGCGCTCTGCACCGCGCGCTTCATCGCGCGACGGAACGAGATGCGCTGCGCCAGCTGGTTCGCGATGTTGTCGGCGACGAGCTGCGCCTCCACCTCGGGACGCTTGATCTCCTCGACGTTGATGCCGACCTCCTTGCCGGTCAGCTGCGCCAGCTCGTCGCGGAGCTTGTCCACCTCGGCCCCCTTCTTCCCGATCACAACGCCGGGCCGGCCCGTGTGCAACGTCACGACGACCTTGCCCGGACGCCGCTCGATCACGATGTCGGCGATCGCCGCGTGCCCGAGCCGCGCCTTCAGGTACTTCCGGAGGAGCTCATCCTCCTTCAGCAGCGCTGGGAAATCCCGGTTCGCGTACCAGCGCGAACGCCAGTTCTTCGAGATGCCCAGCCGAAAGCCGATTGGATGTGTCTTCTGTCCCATTAGCGTCCTTCCCTCTCGGTCACCACGATCTCGATGTGGCTGGTCCGCTTCTGAATCGGGGTCGCCCGGCCCATCGCCGCCGGCGTGAAGCGCTTGAGCTTCGGCCCCTCGTTGACAACCGCGCGCGTGATTACCAACTCGTCCACATCGAGCGCCTCGTTCGACTCCCGGGCATGATACTCGGCGTTCGCTACCGCGGACTGCAGCACCTTCTCGATCTGCCGCGCGGCGTGCTTCTTGGAGAAGCGCAGCAGGGCCAGCGCCTCGTTCACCGATTTCCCCCGGATCTGGTCGATCACCAGCCGCATCTTGTAGGGCGACTGGCGAGCCATCCGCTGGATCGCACGTGCCTCGGCCATCCTATTTCCCTCCCCTGGCGGGCGCCTTCTTGTCGGCCGCCTTTCCGCCCGTGTGTCCGCGGAAGAGCCGCGTCGGCGCGAACTCGCCGAGCTTGTGGCCCACCATGTTCTCGGTCACGTACACCGGGATGAACTTGTTCCCGTTGTGCACCGCGAACGTGTGCCCCACGAAATCCGGGATCACCGTGCTCGCGCGCGACCACGTCTTGATCACTCGCTTCTCGTTGCGGCTGTTCATGACCTGCACCTTCTTCAGGAGCGAGTCTTGCACGAACGGCCCTTTCTTAACGCTGCGTGCCATGTCTGGGTCTCGTCGGGACTGATGCCTGGACTCGCCTACTGCGTGGCCTTGCCACGCTTCCGGCCGCGGACGATCAGACGCTGCGACGACTTCTTCTTGTTGCGCGTCTTTACGCCCTCCTTCTTCCCCCACGGGCTCACGACGTTGCGTCCGCCGCGCGTCCGTCCGCCGTGCGGGTGATCGACCGGATTCATCACCTCGCCGCGCACGCGGGGACGACGCCCCTTCCAGCGCGACTTGCCGGCCTTCCCCCACGACGCCAATTCGTGCTCCGCGTTCCCCACCTCGCCGATCGTGGCCAGGCAGAGCCCGTGCACCAGCCGCATCTCCGTCGACGCCATCCGGAGCGTCACGTACTCGCCCTCCTTCGCGACGACCTGCGCCGAGGTGCCCGCCGACCGGCAGAGCTGCCCGCCCTTGCCGATCTTCAGCTCGATGTTGTGCACCGGTGTGCCGAGCGGGATCTCGCGGAGCGGAAGAGCGTTCCCGGTGCGCACGTCGGCGCCCGCGCCCGAGGCCACCGCATCACCGACCCCGAGCCCGCGCGGGTGCAGGATGTAGCGCTTCTCCCCGTCCGCGTACTCCACCAGCGCGATGCGCGCCGAGCGGTTGGGATCGTACTCGATGTGCCGCACCGTCGCCGCGACGCCGAACTTGTCGCGCTTGAAGTCGATGATGCGGTACTTCCGCTTGTGCCCGCCGCCGCGGCGCCGCATCGAGATGTGCCCGTGGTTGTCGCGGCCGCCGCTCTTGGTGAGCGGTTCGGTGAGCGACTTCTCGGGCGTCGTCCGCGTGACCTCGCTGAAATCCGAGACCGAGCGGAAGCGCGACCCGTGCGTGACCGGCTTGAACTGACGAATGGCCATCGATCAACCCTCGAAGATTTCAGGGATCGCCTCGCCCTCGCGGAGCGTCACGATCGCCTTCTTCCAGTGCGGACGCCGCCCTTCCGTGCGTCCGACCCGCTTGGTCTTGCCGCGCTGCCGCGCGGTCCAGACGTTCGCGACCTTGACTCCCCACAACTGCTCGACCGCCTGCCTGATCGAGCCCTTCGTCGCGTCGGGGTGCACCACGAAGGTGTACTCGCCGCGATCCTGGTAGGCGCGGGAGCTCCGCTCCGTCACCACCGGACGCACGATCGTTTCATGTAGCGTGGGCATCGGCTACTTCCCCTTCTTCTTCTTCGCCGCGCCCTTTCTGGCCGCGGACTTCTTGGCGGTGGACTTCTTCGCGGTCGTCTTCTTCGACGCGGACTTCTTCGCCGCGCTCTTGCGCGTCGGGCCCTTCTTCGCCGTCGACGTCTTCTTCGCCGCGCTCTTGCGCGTCGAGCTCTTCTTCGACGCGCCGCGGCGCGCCGCCGGCGCTTCCTCGGCCGGCTCCTCGCTCGCGGCACGCTTCGCGGCACGCTTCGCCGCCTTCGACTTCGCCTTCGCCCGCTTCGGTCGCTCGTCCGGCTCCGCCTCGGCGATCGGCTCGAGCGACTGGCCGATCGCGGGGCTCTCGATCAGCACCACGTCGGACCACAGCACGTGATACGTGGACGCATCCGAGTACGGCATCACGTGCACGTTGGGCAGGTTTCGCCCGCTCAGGAAGACGTTCGGCTTCACGCCATCGGTGAGCACGAGGACCTTCTGGTCCGACACGCCCAGCCGCTCGAGCAGCCCGAGCAGCCGGCTCGTCTTCGGCGCGTCGTAGGTGAAGCCATCGATCACGACTATCGCGTTCTCGCGCGCCCTGGCGTTGAACGCGCTCTTCCTTGCGAGCGACTTGACCTGCTTGTTGATCCGCTGGGTGTAGCTGCGCGGCTGTGGTCCGAAGACCGTGCCGCCACCCACCCAGTTCGGGGCACGAATGGAGCCCTGCCGTGCGCGCCCGGTGCCCTTTTGCCTCCACGGCTTCTGATTACCGCCGGTCACGAAGCCGCGGGTCTTGGTCGCCGCCGTACCCTGCCGCTGGTTCGCCAGGTACACTTTCACCGCCTGGTGCATGACGGGCACGTTCACTGTCCCGTCGAACGTCTCGCTCGGGAGCGGCACGCGTTCGCGCTCCGTCCCCTGGGCGGTATAGGCGGTGACCTCGAAGGTCGTCGTGTCAGCCATGACTTATCCCTGCTTGCGGACGAGGACGATCCCGTTGGTCGGGCCGGCGACCGAGCCGCGGATGTAGATCAGGTTGCGATCCGCGTCGATCTTCTCGACGCGCAGATGTGTCTGCGTGTGGCGAGCGGCACCGTAGTGTCCGGGCATCTTCTTCCCCTTGATGACGCGGGACGGGTCCGTCCCCGGTCCGATCGAGCCGGGCCGGCGATGCTTCGTGTTGCCGTGCGTGTTGGGCCCGCCGCCGATGCCGTAGCGCTTGACGACGCCCTGAAAGCCGCGACCCTTGGTGGTGCCCGTGACCTTCACCGTCTCGCCGGGCGCGAAGATCCCGACGGTGATCGAATCGCCGA
>CAYLPM010000377.1:0-4812 GCA_964385525.1 uncultured Gemmatimonadaceae bacterium | reverse complement strand
CCGCGCCGGCACCCGCGCCGTCGGATGCCGCAGCGGGAGAGCAGGGCGAGAAGAAACTGCCACTGGTGCCGCTTCTGCTCGCGCTGAACCTGATCGTGCTCGTGGCGGTGGCGCTGGTGGTCTACTTCGCGCTCAAGAACTGACGGGCGACTTCCGGGCCGGCTACCGCGCGAGCAGGACGACGAGTTCCACCTTGGCCTCCGCGAAGTCCGAAGGCAGATACACTGCCAGGTTGCGCGCGCGCAGGATCGACTCCCACTCGCGCCCCGTCTGGTCCAGGCGGAAGTAGTGGTGGCTCACCTTGATCGGGATCGCAGCCGGCGGCTGCGACAGGTGGGTGAGCGTCACGCCCGCCAGCGCCTGCCGGATCAGGTGATCGACGCGATCGGCCGAGCTCACCTTCGCGAGGTGCGGGAGGCTGGACCAGAGATCGGCGCGCGGCGTGGTCGCCGACACCGCGAGGTAGAGTTGCGGAGCGACGAGGTACCGCTCGTCGTCGAGGGCGGTCGCATGGATCGATGACTGCACTTCCCGCAGCGGGAGCGAGACGGACGTCGCCGGCACGACGGTCTCCAGCAACTCCCGCAGCATCTCGTCCAGCGCGGTGAAGCAGCGCGAGAGATCGTCGTGCTCGTAGGCGGGGAGCTGCCGCGGATGCACGGTCGTCGAGAACGTGGTCAGCGCGCCCGCGAGCGCGAGCATCGCCTGATACAGGTCGCTCGGATGTCCGAGCCGCGTCTCGAAGAGATGCCGCAGCTGCGGCAGGTGCGTGTTGATCGTGTAGAGGAGCCAGAAGCTCGCGACATCGTTGATCCCGAACTCGGCGAGGCTCTGATTCCGCTGTCTGCGCATGCCGGCGAGGGTCGCGCTCTTGGCGGCGAGGATCTCGACGAGGCGTCGCGCGATGGCGAGCAGGTAGTCGCTGGCGGACAGATCGAGCAGCGGTGCGACGAAATGCGGATCGAGCTGATACTCGCCGGCGCTGGATCGGCGGATGCGGGCGACGCGCATCGTGCTCGACCCCTCGAGCGATTCGTTGCCGGTGAGCAGGCGCAGGTTCTTGCGCGCGACCTGGATCGGCTTCTCCCCGAGGCCGGTGTTCTCGTCGCGGCGCATGAGGACGGTGGCCTGATACCGCGTGCGTCCATCCTGCTGGCCGGCGGCGACGTTGTAGCCGCCGGGGCGGTACTCGGGGACGGCGAGATGAATGTCGAGAAACTCCTGATCCTGCTCCCAGCTGCCGTCGAGCGGTCGGGGCGCGGGCAGGGTGTCCGCGTCGGGGGCATCGAATAGCAATCCGTCGGGAAAGATGCCGCGTGCCGCGACCAGTGCGATCGCGCCCCCGGCGAGCGCTTCGCGATCGATCCGAAGCTGGTGAAAGCCCCACGGTGCGAAGGCGAGCGTGGAGCAGCGGAACTCGATCAGGTCCTCGACGAAGCGATCCTGCATCTGCAGGTGCTGCGGACTGAGGAGGATCCCCTTGGTCCAGAGGACCGGTTGCATCTGTCTCATCGCGGATCGTCCTGTCCTGAAGAGTTTCGCCTGGCGGTGCGGGTGCGGTGCGCGGACGGCGCCACACTGTCTTGACGGATTCGGTCGTGCGTGCCACGTATAGCGGAGCGCGACTTCCGGATTGTGAAGCCGCGACGCACGCGCGTCAACAGCGTCGTGGGGCGCGGGCCCCCAGTCCAGGGAGACCGATGCTGACCAGGTTCGAGCCACCGCCGCAGTCGCTCCCGTTCAAGTTCGGGACGCCGGAGCAGTTCGTCGGGCTTCGGGAAATGCTCGAGCGCGTGGGCTACCGGCAGGCGGACGTGTATCGTCGACTGAACGAGCTCGAGGCGGCGGAAACGCGTGGTGAGAAGCAGGAGTCGCGGCGGTACAGGGACACCCTCGGGGTGCTGGTGGATCTGTTCCGGGGCATCCCGTTTCCCCGCCGGATCGTCGAGTCGTACCTGGCTCCGGCCGACCTGGCGCTGCTCGAGGAGTTCTCACTCGTCGCGCCGCTGGAGGGGGATCCGGACCGCCTGCGCGCGACGGTGCTGCTCTATCCGACCGAATCGCTCTACATCGTCTCGGACCTGAATCATCATCCGGGCGCGAAGACGCCGCCACCGGCGGACGTGGTGTATCCCGCCATCACGCAGAACACGCAGCAGTTTCTCGAGCTGCTCCCCCACATACCCTGCGAGCGATTCCTCGAGTTGTGCGCGGGCACGGGGATCGCCGCGCTGGTCGCCTCGCGCTTCGCCGGCCATGCGTGGGCCGTCGACATCACCGAGCGCTCGACACGGTTCGCGCAGTTCAACGTCCTTCTCAACCGGGTCCAGAACGTCACCGCGCTGCAGGGGGATCTGTACGATCCGGTGCGCGAGCGCACGTTCGACCGGATCGTCGCGCACCCGCCCTACGTGCCGACGCCGCGGCAGGAATACATATTCCGCGACGGCGGCGAGGACGGTGAGGAGATCACGCGCCGCATCCTTGCCGGACTGCCCGAGTACCTCGAGCCGGGCGGGCGGTTCTACTGCACGTGCATGGCGACGGACCGCCGCGATGCACCGCTCGAGCACCGGGTGCGCGAAACGCTCGGCGACCAATCGGCGGAGTTCGACGTGGTCGTGCTGCAGCGCGGGGTGATCGATCCGGGGCATTACTACTCGCAGGCGGCGATCGCCCGTCGCATGTCGCTGGACGAAGCCACCGAGCGCACCGAGTCGCTCGATCGATTGGGCGTGGAGCAGCTCGTGTACGGGTCGATCGTGGTTCAGCGCCGTCGCGCGCCGCGGGAGGTCTTCACGGTTCGGCAGCAGGTGGGACCGGAGACGGACGCGGGGGCGATCGAGTGGCTGCTGCGGTGGCACACGATGATCCACGATCCGGCGATGGCGGGCGATCTGCTCGAGGCGAAGCCCATCGCGTCGGACCGGATCGAGCTGCGCGTGGTGCATCGCGCGCACGAGGGGCAGTGGCAGGCGGACGCGTGCAGCGTGGCGGCGAGGTACCCGTTCGTGGCGGAAGCGGACTGTTCGGTGTGGGTGCCGCAGTTCATTGCGCGGTGCGACGGGACGGTGACGGTGCGCGATCATCTGCGCATGCTGAAGGCGGGGGGCGCGGTGCGTGAGCAGGCGGACGAGGCGGCGTTCGCCGGATTCGTGCGACAGTTCCTCGACCAGGGATTTCTCGAGCTCGACAGTTGTCGCATTCCCGCTACATCGACGCCCGAATAAACATACGGCGCCGCCTTCGAGCCCCGCCTAAACATGCGGGGTGAATTGCGACGCAGCTCGGTGAAGTCGTGATCCCAGCACATCTTCGCGCGTCACGCCCGCCACTGCCCGGCTCGGCGATGCAGTTACGTACTCTTGCTTGACGCTTACTCGCGGTGCTCCTATAGTGGGGCCCTGCCGCGGATTCACCGTCGCGCATCACGCTGGACAGGAGTGTCGCATGGCACGAGGAGAAGGCACGCAGAAGAAGCTGGAGCGCGTGAGGCCGCC
Source organism: uncultured Gemmatimonadaceae bacterium (assembly GCA_964385525.1). Taxonomy (GTDB): domain Bacteria; phylum Gemmatimonadota; class Gemmatimonadetes; order Gemmatimonadales; family Gemmatimonadaceae; genus DATKCV01. The sequence goes on along the minus strand of CAYLPM010000377.1, from coordinate 1,312 downwards.
GCGCGTCCACATCACTTACGACGTCGAGACCGGCGGCGCCATCGAGACGAAGGAACTGCCCTTCGTCATGGGCGTGATGGGCGACTTCACCGGGCAGCCGGTGGATCCGCTCCCGCGACTCAAGGAGCGCAAGTTCGTCGAGGTGACGCCGGACAACTTCGATGACGTGCTGGCGAGCATGAAGCCGCACCTGGCGTTCACGGTCGAGAACAAGCTGAGCGAGGACCCCAACGCCGGCCGGATCGCGGTGGATCTCACGTTCAAGAGCCTCGACGATTTCTCGCCCGATGCCGTGGCGCGTCAGGTGAAGCCGCTGCGCGAGTTGCTCGAGCTGCGCACGAAGCTGGCCGATCTGCGTGGCAGTCTGCAGGGGAACGACAAGCTCGACGAGATTCTCCAGGCGACGCTGAACGATCCCGAGAAGATGCAACAGCTCGGGAAGGAGGTCGGCCCCGCCGACGGAGGACGCGATGACTGAGCCGCAGGCGACGCCCGCCCAGCCACAGACGACGTACACGACGCCCGCCGAGCTGGGGCTGCTCGACCAGATCGTCGAGCAGGGCCGAGTGGGGCGCGACCCGCTCGCGAAGCAGCGGGGGAAGGAGCTGGTGCGCCAGTTCGTCTCCGAGGTGCTCGAGGGGTCGATGACGATCGCGCCCGACACCGAGGCGATGATCAACGCGCGCATCGCGCAGATCGATCACCTGCTGTCGATCCAGCTCAACGAGGTCCTGCACGCGCCCGAGCTCCAGAAGCTCGAGGCATCGTGGCGCGGGCTCAAGTTCCTGCTCTCGCAGACCGAAACGAGCGACAAGCTGAAGATCAAGGTGCTCAACGTGTCGAAGAAGGAGCTGCTGCGCGATCTGCAGCGGGCGCCGGAGTTCGACCAGAGCGCGCTGTTCAAGAAGGTCTACGAGGAGGAGTTCGGGGTCTTCGGCGGCGCGCCGTTCGGGGCGCTGCTCGGCGACTTCGAGTTCGGCAAGTCGGGGCAGGACATCGAGCTGCTGGAGAAGATCGCGCAGGTGGCGGCGGCGGCTCACGCGCCGTTCCTCTCCGCATCGAGCTCGGACATGTTCAACCTCGACTCGTTCACCGATCTGGACGCGCCGCGCGATCTGGCGAAGGTCTTCGACACGACCGAGTACGCGAAGTGGAAGAGCTTCCGCGCGAGCGACGACTCGCGGTACGTCGCGCTCACGGTGCCGCACATCCTGATGCGGCAGCCGTACGGCCCCGACACGGTGCCGATCGAGGCGTTCCAGTTCGACGAGCACGTGGACGGCACGGACCACGGCAAGTACCTGTGGGGGAA
>CAYLPM010000376.1:0-17633 GCA_964385525.1 uncultured Gemmatimonadaceae bacterium | reverse complement strand
ACGGATCTTCGGCTACGAAGCGCTCGCGCGCGGCATCATGCGCAGTCTCCGCAGCCCGGAGGTGATGTTCGAGGTGGCGGCGGAGGCGGACCTGATCTGGGAGCTGAGCCGGCTCTGCCGCGGCCGTGCGCTCGAGGGGATGGCGTCGCGCCTCGGGCCCGATGAGCTGTTGTTCCTCAACGTCGACCCCCACGACTTCGCGGACCCGGCGTTCACGGAGAAGGAGGCGGCGGATCCGCATCGCGTCGTCATCGAGATCACGGAGCGCACGGCGATCAAGGACTATCCCAAGTTCCGGGGGCGGTTGCAGGCCTTTCGCGAGCGCGGCTACCGGTTCGCGGTCGACGACGCCGGAAGTGGCTACGCGGGGCTCGGCTCGATCGCCAACCTGGAGCCGGACTTCATCAAGCTCGACATCTCGCTCATCAACCTGATCGACACCAACTTTCTCAAGCAGAATCTCGTCGAGACGATGGTCCGCTTCGCCAACGATCAGGGGGCCATGGTGATCGCCGAAGGGGTCGAGCGCGCCGAGGAGTTCGAGACCGTCAAGTCGCTGGGCGTGCATCTCGTGCAGGGGTTCTATCTGCATCGGCCACTCTCGCAGCAGGCCGCCCCGACCGCGCTGGAGTCGCCGTCGGTCACCTAGAGAGGAGCCGGAGCACGAGTTCCAGCGAGCGTCGCGCCGCGCCGCGTCCCATCTCGACCACGGTCCGCGCGGCAGTGCCCGCGCGTGCCCGCGCGGTCGGATCGGCGAGCCAGCGCTCGATCGCCTGATCGAGCAGCGCCGCCGTTGCCGGTGCCTCGGCCGCTCCCGCCTCCAAGAGAAGCCGCGCGTCGCGGCTGCCGTGGTGCCGGGGGCCGAAGAGCACCGGTGCTCCGAATGCCGCGGGCTCGAGCACCGAGTGGAGCCCGGCGGCGTGGAATCCGCCGCCCACGTACGCGACGTCGGCCAGCGCGTAGAGGTCCCCCAGCACCCCCACCCGATCGACCAGGACGATCGGCGCCCGCGCATCGGCGTCGCCCAGTCGGGCGACCGGGATGCCGACCTCCGCCCCCCATCGTTCGATCGGCTCGAGGTGAGTGGCGGTCGGCTCGTGTGGTGCGATGATGAGGCGCGTGTCCGGATGTCTGGCGTGTACGCCGCGCCAGGCCTCCAGCAGCACGCGCTCATCGGCGGGCCAGGTGGAACCGGCTACCAGCGTCGGGCGGGGGGCCATCAAGGGTGCGAGTCGCGGGCTGGCGCGATCGACGCGGACGGCACGCGCCCACACCTGATCGTAGCGCGTATCGCCGGTGACCGTGATCGCCTCCGGCCGCACACCGAGCGCGAGGAGGCGCTGAGCGTCGTCCTCGGCGATGGCCCCGACCGCATCGAGCCGGCGGTACGCATCGCGAAGCAGTGCGGCCCCGATCAGGGAGCGCCGCGAGGACCGCTGGGCGACCGTCGCGCTGATGAGCCCCAGTCGGACGCCGTGCTCGTCGGCCGTGCGCGCCAGCTCGGGCCAGACATCGAGCTTGGAGAAGACGATCGCCGTGGGGCGCAGCGCGGCGATCGCGGCGTTCGCGTCGCCGTTCGTGTCGAACGGGAGATAGTCGTGGTAGTCGACGGGTAGTGCGGCGGCGAGCTCCGCGGCGCTCGGCGAGAAGTGGGTGTACGCGAGCTGGATCGACGGGTGCTCGGCGCGCAGCAGCTCGAGCACGGGCCGCGCCTGCAGGCCTTCACCCACCGACGGCGCGTGCATCCAAATGAGTGGGCGGGATGGATCGCGGCAATCCCGCGCCCAGGCCGCGAACCGCGCGCGGATCCCGCGGCGGGCGCGGAGCGTTCGCGCGAGCTTGCCGTCGCCCGGCGGCGCGACGACGGCGAGCCCTCGCGCGAGCTGCGCGACGGCCTCGTAGCACAGGCGGACGAGCGGTTGCACGCGGACGCCGCGCCGTGCCGGTCGTTCGTCGGTCGCTGGCGCCTAGTCGGGTGTGCCGGGCGTGGTGCGTTGCGCGAGCAGCGCGTCGATCGCGCGGCGGAAGCTCTCGATCGGCTGTGCGCCGACCAGCATGGCGGGCTGGGCGCCCGGAATCGTGCTGTCGGCCATGATCAGAAACGTCGGCGTGGAGGTCGCGCCGCTGCCGACGCTTCGTTCGGTGTCGCGCTCGATCAGGGGACGCATGACGTGCCCGTCCACGCACTGGCGCCACGCCTCCATGTCCACCCCGCCTGCGGCCGCGAGCGAGTCGAAGACCGGGCGTGCGTTGCCGAGACCTGCCCACCGCTCCTGGGTCGCGAAGATCGCGTCGTGCAGCGCCCAGAACCGTCCTTGTGCGCCACCGCACATCGCGGCTTCGGCCGCGAGCGTGGCGTGCGGGTGAATCGAGAGCGGCAGGTTCACGTAGGCGAGCTTCGCTTTCCCGGTGGCGAGATACTCGAGCTCGAGCTGCGGGAACGTCTGCTGCTGCCACTGCCGACAGAACGGGCACTGAAAGTCGCTGATCTCGACGATCCAGACGGGAGCGTCGTCGGCGCCCTTGATGCGGGCCGTATCTGCAGTGCTGACGCGGACATCGGCCGGTGCGTTCGCGGACGACGGGGCGGCCGGGACGGAAGCCGCGGAGCCGTTGTCGCTCGGCGAGGAGTCGGCGTCGCCGCAGGCGGCGAGCAGAACCGTGCACACTGGTACGAGATACGCAAAGGGGCGCATTGGAAGGATCGGGAAGCGAGGGGCGCGAGCCAGGGAGGCCGAACGTCTTGAAGATCACATCGTCCGACCGCGTGGTCTACCCGTGGGGTGGGCCGATTCATGCAGTCTCGACGGCTGCGGGTGCGCTGGCGACGATCGACCCGGGCTCGACGGCAGGGGGCATACGTCTTGCACGATCGGCATCGTCATTTCGTGCGAAACGAACGGGACGCATCGGCGTTCTCGCCGCGCACGACCCGCGCGCGACCGACGGGGCACGACACTCGGTCGACGAGCGCATTGAGGCAGAGATGCGCGACGGCCGACATCACGTTCATTGGACAGCTGGAGGATTCATGCGCGCGTTGCGACCGGGAACCTTGATCACGGGCGCTCTTTCGGCGTTGATCCTTTGCGCCGCTCGCGCGGGGGCGCAGGGCCTCGATCCGTTCCCCATCACGCTGTACTACGGCAGCGGCCTGGTGACGACGCCGGTCGCGTGGGTGGCGCCGGTCAACGCGGACATCCGGATCGCCTCGACGGGGAAACGACTTCCCTACTACGTCGACCCGGACGCGCACAACTTCGCGACGCGGTGGAACACGAATCTGGCGGTGGAGACGCACTGGCTCGGACGGTTCACGCTCGGCGCGTCGCTCTACAGCCAGAACCCGGAGTACGGCTTCTTCGGCCGGCTCCTCCTGCTGCGTGATGGCGACCTGCCATTCCTGCCTGCGGTGGCGATCGGGGTGCGGAACCTCGGCCAGTACGACAACGAGGATCGGTTCAAGGTCGGGCACGACATTGTGCTCGTCGACACGACGGGCGGGCAGGGGTGGGAAGAGGAGGTCTCGGCGAATTACCGGGGCTTCAGCACTGCGCCGACGTTCTATGCCGTGGCGACGAAGTCGTTCGAGTTCGCAGCGGCCGCTGGTGGGACGGGGCTCGCTGGACTCAGCGTCAACGTCGGCTGGGGCAACGGGTTGTTCGAGGACGACGCCGGCCTGGGCGAGCTGTACAACCAGAGCGGCACGCTCGCCAGGGGATTGTTCCTGGGAACGCGGCTGACGATGCACCCGACGCTCAACACCACGATTCACGCGGTGGCGGAAAACGACGCCTGGGATTGGAATGCGGGCGTCGTCGGTGACTGGCGCGGACTCTCCCTCGGCGTGTACGCGACCGAGATCGAGGAGGGGAGTCGCGAGGACTCGTCGCTGCCGTCGCTGGGCAACGTCTACAACTATACGAAGTGGAACGTCTCGCTCGGGTACAGCGGGAACATCATCGACATCTCCCGCGGTGTGATCCTGCGCACCACCATCACCGAGTTGACGCGCGAAGCGCAGCGCCTCCGCATGGAGATCGCGGAGCGCGAGCGGCACATCGCGGCGCTCGAGGTGACGCTGCGGCGCGCGCAGGCTGGTGAGCTGGCGGACATCGATCAGCGCCGGCGCGAGCTCGAAGCTCAGATCCAGCAGGAGCAGGACGAGATTCGCCGTGCCACCGAGCGGCTCCGGGAGATCGAGACGAGGCAGCAGCCGCCGCCGCCTCGGGTTCCGCCGCCGAGCACACCGTCGCCGTCGTTCGATCGCACCGCGCCGTCGCTTTAACTCGTGAGATTCGTGACCATGCAGACGAACCGTTGGATGCGCGTCGCCGTCGGAACCCTGCTCGCGCTGGCCGTGAGTGCGGCGTCGGCCAGGGCGCAGCAGGAGTTTCCACCCACCCTCTACTGGGGCACGGGACTCATCGACATTCCCGTCGCGTGGGTTCCGCCGCTGAGCGGCGACTTCTTCTTCAGCTATACCGGGAAGACGTTCGAGATCGATCCGGCCCAGCCGAAGATCAACTACAGCGACGAGATCAACTCGCAGCTCACGTTCGCGTTCGCGTTCATGGGTCGCTTCGAGGTCGGCGTGGCGGCGTACTCGTCGAATCCGGAGTTCGGCTTCTTCGGTCGCGGGCTGCTGGTTCGCGAGGAGGACTTCCTGATGCGGGGCGGGTGGGCGCGCTGGCTTGTGCCGGGGATCGCGCTCGGCGTCCGCAACCTCGGCCCGTACGAGAAGACCGATCGCTTCGGCATCGGCTACCAGTTGCTGCCGCCGGAGGCCGGAAGCCCGAATCGCCGGCACGTGGCGGACTCGCTGCACGAGAACTTCGACACCTCGCCGACCTTCTATGGCGTGGCGACGAAGTCGTTCTCGCTCGCCGAGATCCGGCCGGCGTTCCCCGACATCGGCGTCAGCCTCTCGGTCGGCTACGGCAACGGGCTGTTCGAGGACGACGGGGGGCTCGGTGACTTCTACGCGCAGAATGCTACGGGCGGGCTGTTCTACGGCATGAAGGTCGACTTCTCGCCGGGCGAGAACCTCCAGCTCTCGCTGATGGGAGAGAACAACGCCTGGGACTACAACGTCGGCGCGTCGCTAGTGTATCGTGGCATGCGCGCGGGACTGTACGTGACGGAGCTCGGCGCGGGTTCGGCGAGCGACGCGGCGGCGGGCCCCGAGGACTACCTGTTCAACTATCAGAAGATCGCGTTCCAGTTCGGGTGGCAGAGCAATCTGTACGCGCTCCTGCGCGGTGAGTGGCTCGCGAGCAAGGCGGATGCGCTGCGACAGCAGCGCGAGCAGCTCCTGGCCGAGATTTCGGCGCGGCAGATGCGGATCGCGTCGCTGGAGCTCGAGATCAACCGGTACGAAGCACAGGCATTGCTCGAGCTCGAGCAGCGGCGGCTCGAGGCCGAGCGTGCGCTGCAAGCGGAGCGGGAAGCGTTGCAACGGCTCGAGGAACGCCTGCGCCAGATCGAGCAGCGGACGCCCCAGCGGCCGCCGCCGCGCCCACGCCGATAATCCGATGCCGATGCCGATCCACCATCGCGTACGCACCCTTCAGCGGACAGAGAGACGCAGGCCATGAAGCGAGTCGCCCTGGCAGTGCTGACCGCACTGCTGCTCCTTCCCGACCCCGCCGCGGCGCAGGAACCGCCGGGCCAGGTCGCGTATCGGGAGCGGCGGGAGCAATTGCTGCGGGAGCTCGAGGAGACGCAGTCGCAGCTCGCCGACCTCCGCTCCCAGCGCGTGCAGCTCTCGGCGCGCATCGAAAACGTGATCGCGCGTCTGCTCGAGGAACGCGCCCAGGCGCTCCTCATGAGCGAGGAGCACAGCGCTCTGCAGCGGCTCGATTCGCTGCTGACGGCATCGCAGGACAATCTCCTGGCGCAGCGGGAGCGGTTCCTGGCCCTCGGCAACGCCGTGCGCGGCCGGGTCGGCTCCGTGCTGGTCGTCCTGATGCGCGCGGATACGACGAGCGTGCAGCTCCAGCAGGCGACGCTCACCGTGAACGGCACGGCGATCGAGCCGCGGGAGTACACGCTCGCCATGAATCAGTACCTGCGCATGGGGGCGGTGGATCAGCTCTTCCGGTCCGACGTAATGCCGATCCAGCACACGCTCGTGCTCAGTCTGATGGTCGATGGCCAGCCGCGCAGCGAGACGATGACCGTGGAGGTGCCGCGCGAGATGGTGACCTACGTGCAGTTCGCGATGAGCAACGGTCAGCTGATGGCGACGACGTGGACGAGTCGCGGCACCACGCCCTTCTGATGGCGAGCGGAGCGAGCCCATGATCATGACTGCGCGAATCACCGCCGCGATCGGGGGCGTGGCCCTCGTGGCCGCGACGGCCGGCGCGCAGGTGCAGACGCCCCCGGACACCGGGCGTGCCGCCGATTCGACCGCGCGCGCCGCGGATTCGTTGATGCGGCTCGTCACGCGTCGCGACTCCGCGGTCGTCCCGACGCTCGACCAGCCGCGCGGCATTGACGCCGAAGTGCGCGCGGCGACGTTCGAGTTGATGGACGACCGCTGGGTGCCGGCGCTCGACCGGCTCCAGTGGAACTACACCTCGCCCGGAAGCCTGGGTGACTCGGTCTCGCCGGTGGTGCTCTCCGACTCGGTGGCCATCGCCGGTCTCCGGGGCCGCGAGGACCTCATGTTCCTCCTCGCCGAGACGTACTACCGGCTCGGGCTGAGCGAGCCGTTCCGGGGCGTCGCACAGCGGCTGATCTCGCAGACGGCGAATCCGCGCTACCGCGACGCGCTCGAGGTGCAGCTGCTGATGGACGCGTACCGCCGCGGCGAGTTCGAGCGGGCGATCGCGATGGCGCGGGCGCTGTCGGTCGAATCGGCGCCCGCGGAAATCCGCGGACTGGCGGCACTCGTCTCCGGCCTGTCGGCCTACGAGCGCGGCGACTACGTGGGCGCACGCGCGGCGTTCGCCACTGCCCAGGGCATCGGCGCACCCTACGGCGATCATGCCCATTACATGGATGCGCTCGCCCTCCTCCGCACCGACACGGCGCAGATCGCGCCTGCCCTCGGCATGCTGGAGCAGCTCGCCCAACGGGCGAGCGGCGAGTTCGGCAACCAGGTGCGTCTGACCGCCGCCCACCTCGCCTACGAGGCGGAACGCTTCGACGATGCCGTACGCCTCGCGAGCCAGGTCGAGTCGACGAGCGGCGTCGCGGCGCAAGCGCTCTTCACGCGCGCCTGGGCGTCGTACAAGGCGGATCAGCTGGAGGCCGCCGCAGAGGCATTCTCGCAGTTCGCCGACCGCTATCCGCAGCTGCCGGAACAGGAGGAGAGCCGACTCATGGCGGCGCAGGCGCTGCTGGAGCTAGAGCGCACCGCCGAAGCCGCGATGGTCTTCGAGTCCGTGGCGGATTCCACCGCCGTGTACATGGAGTCGTTGCGCGCCCGGACGCCGCAGGGGCTCGCGGGCGCGGCGCGGCAGCTCGTCGATGCGCGCGCCGCGGGGCTCCTCTTTCTCGGAAACCCGTCGCTCGGCAAGACGGTCGTTCTTCAGGATGCCGAAGGGATCGACTGGGCGGTCGTTGCCGGCACCGTGCCCGACACCACCCTGACGCTTCCACAGCCATCGCTGCCGCGCATGGTCGGACTCGACGTCCTGACCGCACGCGTGGACTCCGTGCTCGGCGCCGCGCCGAGACGGGAGCCGCAGCCGCTGGATGCCCCGGAGCGCGTCGCCATGCCGGTCCTGACGCAGGTCGTGAACGGGAACGTCCCTCGCCGACTGTTCTTCACCCAGGTCTCCGCGGGACGAACGAGCGGGGACTACGTGCGGACGGCGCAGCAGCTGTACGAGGCGGACGTCGCGCACACGCTGGCGAGCTTCCGGCTCAACGAGGCGTTGGGCGCGCAAGCGCGCCGGATCGCGCTGCTCGAGGCGCTCCGGAACTCGCTCGACGCCGATGAGGCGACGCTCGCGAGCACGCTCGCCGAACTGGACGCCGCGCGGGACTCGCTCGCCTCCGTTTCGGAGGGTCTCGACCTCACGGCCGAGTGGGTCCGGCGCATGTTCGCGGCACAGCTCCAGTTCACGCGGCTGCTCGCGAGCGAGAATCAACGGATGGCGGACAGCGTGCGCACCACGCTCGGCACCAATCTCCAGGAGGCCGAAGCCTCGGCGCTCGCGTACGAGACGCAGACGGCCCAGACTTATCAGAGTCTCGCCGATCACGTGGATGCGGCGCTCGAAGGGGCGATCGCTCGTCACCCGGCGTTCGCGTTACGGGACTCGGCGCGCATGCGCGCGGAGCGGATCGCGGCGCTGATCGATGAGACGCGCAACGCGCTCGCGTCGGCGCGGTCTGCGATCGATGGCGAGCTGGCGCGGCTGCGCACCGAGGACGCGGAGCGCGTGATGGCGCTGCGCGCTGCCCTCGGCGAGGCCGCGCGGCGCCGCGAGGCCGCCGAATCGCAGCTCGTGACCGTGGTGGCCGCGGAGCTCGATGCGCGTGCGTCCGAGCTGCTGGCAACGCTCCAGCGGGACACGGAGGCGGCACATTTCGGCGTCGCGAGCGCCGCGTTCTTCCAGGCACTGGAGGCGAACCAGGCCGCGGGCGCGACGGAGATGAATTCGTCAGCCGCACCCGCTCCCGCGACCGGTGCGCGAGCCGCATCGGGCGGGACACCTCCCCGGCAGAAGCAGTAGGAGACCAATGAGGGTATATCGAGTAGTCGCGCTCATACTGGGGCTCACTGTCCCCACGGTCGCTTCGGGGCAGATTCCGAGCGAGCAGGGTCGGGCGCGGCTCGCGGCCGATGCGCGCGACCCCGTCGCGGCCCGCGACAGCGCCATTCGGCAGCTTCAGGACTTTCTCCGACAGTATCCCGAGAGCGAGCTGCGCCCGAACGCGCTGCTTCAGCTCGGCGAACTGCTGGTCCAGCGGGCCGACGAGCGCTTCAACGTGCAGCAGCGGGCTTCAGGCGTGTCTACCGACACGACGTCGGCCACCGGGAGCGCACCGGCTCGTCCGGACTACTCCGAGGCGATCGCGCGCTACGAGGAGCTCCTGCGCAGTCATCCGGACTTCGAGCGGATGCCCACCGCGACGTACACACTCGGCACCCTGTACGCCACGGAGCAGCGTCACGCGGATGCGGCGCGCGTCTTCGGCCTCGTCGTCGCGGACACGGCGGCGCCGCAGCCCCTGCGAGCGGAGGCATACTTCCGGCTCGGGGATGCGACCTTCGAGCTCGCCGCGCAGGCGGCCGGCGCACGTCGTCGGCAGCTGTTCGCCGATGCCGCCGAGGCCTACGGGGAATCGACGCAGCTCGCCGAGGCCGGTGGAGACATCTACTTCCTCTCGATGTACAAGCTCGGCTGGTCGTACTACAACCAGGCGACGTCGACGAACCAGGACGAGTATCGGCAGGCGGTGCAGACGTTCGACCGGCTGATCGAGGCGTATGATCAGCTGAGCGAGGAGCAGCAGTCGCGACTCGGCCTTCGTCAGGAGGCGATCGAGTACATGGCGATCTCCTTCACCCAGATCGGCGGCGCGGAGGCGGCGAACCGGTACTTCGAGACGCGCGGCGGCGCGCCCTATCGACTTCAGGTGTTGGGGCGGGTCGCGACCAGCCTCCGGGACCAGGGCAACTTCTCGCAGGCGATCCTCGCGTATCGCACGCTGCTCGACGAGGCGCCGACGGACAGCGGGGCGCTCGCCATCCAGCTCGAGATCATCGACATCCATCGCAACCGGCTGTTGCAGGCCGACTCCGCGCAAATGGCGCGGCTGGAGCTCGTGGAGCGCTTCGGCCCCGGCTCGCCGTGGGCGCGGGCGAATCCGGGACGCGTCGAAGAGGCGCAGGCCGCTCGCCAGACGGCGCTCCGTGAATCCGGGCAGCATCTGCTCGCGGCCGCGCAGCGCACGAACGACCAGCAGCAGTTCGCGCAGGCAGCCGGTCTCTACGAGCGCTACCTGTCGGAGTTTCCGCAGGCCGACAGTGCGCGCCCGGTGATGGTGTATCTGGGCGAGGCACTCTTCGGGCAGCGCGAGTTCCTGCGCGCCGGGGGCGCGTACTCGCGCGCCGCGTACGGGTTCCAGGACCGCGACTCGCTCGCGCGCCAGGCGGCGCAGAACGCGATCGTGGCCTTCGACTCGGCGCTCACGCGCACGGCGACGGATCGCTCCGCGCAGGACTCGCTGTTCCTCGCCGTCGATCGCTTCGTGGAGGCCTACCCGGAGAGTGAGACGGCGAGGCTCGCGCTTCAGCAGAAGGGCCGACGCGCATCGGAAGTCGAACGGTGGGATGCCGTGGCCGCGGCCTTCCGCGAGTATGCACGACGGTATCCGAACGATCCGTACACCCCGCGCGCGGAGCGCCTCGTGGCGGACGCGCTGTACCAGCAGGGGTCGTACGCGGAGGCGCAGGTCCAATGGGACCGGGCGCAGGGGATCGCGCGCGAGCGGGGACAGACCGCGTTGGCGGACTCGATCTCGGGTATTCGCACGGCGGCGGCATCGAACTTCGCGGACACGCTGATCGCCCGCGGCGAATACCGTCGGGCGGCGGAAGAGGTGTACGTCGCGATGGCCGATCGCAATCCGACCGGGACGGGGGCGGCGGACGCCCTGCGCAACGCGATCGAAACGTATCGGGCGGCGGACAGCGCCGCGACTGCGCAGGGGAACCAGTCGGCGTCGCGCGAGGCCAAACAGCGCGCGGCGGAGCTGGCCGAGCGCCTGGTCGCGCAGCACCCGAACTACCAGCATCGCACCAGCTACCAGCTCCTGCGGGCGAACTATCTCGCCGATCTCGGGCGGCGCGACGAGGCGGTGACCGCGCTGCAGCAGCTCGTGGCGCAGAATCCGAATCTGTCGGGCCGCTCGGACGCGATGGTGCGCATCGCGCTGATTCTCGACTCTCTGGGGCGCGATGTCGAGGCGGCCGAGGCCTACGAGGCGTTCGCCCTCGCCTATCCGCGGGACGCGCGGGCGGCGGACGCGATGTGGAACGCGGCACTCTCGTTCGCGGCGGGGGGCGATGAGGCCGCCGCGGCGCGCGCCTATGGACGATTCGCGCAGCGCTTCCCTAACGATGAGCGCGCCGGTGAAGCGCGACGGGCACAGATTGCCGCGCTCCAGGGCGCCGGGGATCCTGCTGCGGTCGAGGGGACGCTGGCGGAGCTCTGCCGTAATCCGACGGCGGACGTCCGCGAGCTTTGCGCGGAGCGCAGCGCCCGCATCTACTACGAGGCCGGCGTACGGCTCTGGCCCGAGTACGACGCCCTGGAGCTGCGCCTCACGGGCGCCGTTACGGCGGCCGCGGTTAACCGCGCAACGACGCCGAAGCGCCAGTTGCTCCAGCGCATGGTCGGCCAGTTCCAGCAGGCGATCGAGACGGGGCACCCGCTCTATCTCTCGGCCGCGACCTACTGGGCGGGCCTCGGCCAGTGGGAGTACGGGACCTACCTGCGGGACGTGCAGCTCCCCTCGTCGCTGAGCGAGAGCGATCGCGAGCAGGCGCGGCAAGCGGCCGGCCAGCAGGCGGAGGAGTTCTTCGCTCAGGCGCGCAACAGCTGGCAGACGCTGATCGAGAAGGCGGATCAGGAAAACATTCGGAACGAATGGGTCGATCGGGCGCGCAATGCCCTTAGCGGTGATGTGCGCGTGCCGCCGGTACCGAGCGGTGGCGAGGGATCCACGACGGACGGAGGCAGCGAGTGATGCGACACGCGATCTGGCCGACGGGAGTGGTCGCGCTTGCGCTCGCGCTCGCGACGCCGACGGAGGCGCAGGAGCCGACGCCGCGCCGGCAGGAGCCGATCGAGATCCGCGGCACCGTGCCGACGCCGCAGGTGGTCACGGTGCGTCCACGCGAGACCCCCGCGTACAGTAGGAAGGTGCTCGTGCCGAACTTCTTCGATCACGACTTCTGGCCGGCCATCCTGCCCGCCTACATGCTCGTGGCGGAGCGCATGGTGTCGGGGCAGGCGCCGGTCGACGCGTCGCTGCTCGCCGATACGCTCAGTGGCGCGGCGCGGCGCATGATGACCGATACCCTCGGCACGCGGCGCGATTCGCTCGGCCGACTCGTGCCGCCGGCCGCGCGCATCGACCCTATGCCCGCGCGCCCCGATTCGGCGCGGACGGTGCCGCCGCCGCGTTCAGACGTGCCGCCGCCCGCTCCACCGGCGGGCGACGACCGTACGCTGTCGCACGCGCGGCCGGGCCCGCACGGAGCGGGCACGGCATCTGCTTCTAGCTCGCCTCGGCAACAGTCACTGACCTGGATCAAGCGGAGACTCTGATGGAAAGCGTGGTCGCGTGGTACCGCCTCGGTGGACCCATGATGCACCTGATCCTCCTCGTGGGGTTGATCGGGCTCGCCGTGTTCCTCGAGCGTTTCTATATCATCGTCATGCGCTCGAAGGTGAACGGCCGTGCCTTCATCGAGCGCATCATCCAGCTCGTGCGCGCCGGCAAGGTGGATGACGCGATCAAGCTGTGCGCGCAATCCAAGGCGGCGCTCCCGGACATGGGACTGCTGATCCTGCGCAGCCGCAGCCGCGATGAATCGGATCTGCAGAACGTGGGCGATGCCGCCGCGCTTTCGGTGATCCCGCGTCTCACGCGGCGACTGCACTACCTCCCGATGCTCGCGAACGTGGCGACGCTACTGGGACTGCTCGGGACGATTCTCGGTCTTCAGGCGGCGTTCCAGGCCGTCAGCGCGGCCGACGCGGCCACCCGGTCCGCGGCGCTCTCGCGCGGGATCGCGATCGCGCTGAACACGACGGCGTTCGGACTCCTCATCGCCGTGCCACTCTCGGCGGCGCACGCGTACCTCGTGTCGCAGGCCGAGACGATCATCGAGCAGGTGGATGAGTTCTCGGTGCGTCTCATCAACGCGCTGATCGACCGCCCGGACGTTCGCCTCGGCCACCGCTGAGCCGACCATGGCCACGCGCTTCCACGCCGCGAAACAGCGTCGCATCGAGCGGTCCGCGCGTCTCGCAGGCGAGACCTTCAACCTGGTCCCGCTCGTGGACATGCTCGTGTCGATCCTGTTTTTCAGCCTGCTCACGTACACGGGGTCGACGGCGTTCCTGCTCAGCTTCGATCTCGCGCTGCCACCGGTGCTCCGCGCCGAGCAGGAGGCGCCCGGGCCGCAGGACATCGAGCTCGATCTGCTGCTCACCGTCCGCGTGGAGGAGGATGCGCTGCTCGTCGAATACGCGAGCGCCCAGACCGGCAACTTCAGCCGGCGTATCGAGGGCCTCGATGAATCGGCGCTCGGACAGTTTCAGCAGGTCATGCAGGACATCCGCGGCGAGTATCCGGAGAATCAGCACGTGCTCGTCATCCCCATGGACGAGACCAGCTACGACAACGTGATCCACGTGCTCGAGCGACTGCGCGTGGCGGATTTCGACATGATCGCCCTCGGGCAACGCCGGCGGGCTACGCAAGTGGCATCGGCCGAGGGAGGGAGGTAGCCGTGGCCGCAGTCTCGAGAGCCCGCTCCGCGCGGGAGGCGCGCCGCGTCACGCAGTTCGGCAAGTTCCGGCTCGTCCAGCTCAACCTCGTGCCGCTGGTCGATACGTTCGTCGCGCTCGTCTTCTTCACGATCCTGACGCAGACCACGGCGACGATTCCGGTCGCGCCCGGGGTGCAGCTTCCGGAATCGACGGAAGGCGGCGAAGCGCGCGAGCAAGTCACGCTCAGCATCGGCAGCCGACCGCCATTGGTGACGCTCAACGGCGAGCAGGTGCTCACGGTGCAGCAGGCCGCGAGCGCGCGATCGAACGATCCGAACCAGCCGCTGCTCATCCCGCCGCTGCTCGCGGCGCTGTCGCAGGCGGCGGATTCCGTGCGGCGTCTGCGCGGGACGGAGGCGGACCAGCCGGTCCCCGACCAGCTCGCGATCCACGGCGACCGCAGTATGCGCTACGATCTCCTCTCGCGGATCATGCAGACGGCGCGGATGTCGGGCTTCACCAACATCACCCTTCAGGTGCAGCGCGCTGCCGAGGAAGTGGCGGAGGGGATTCCCGTGCAGCAGGCATTGCGATGACCACACCACCACGTTCGGGTGCCGGGAGCCGGCGTCCAGAGGACCGGGGCAGGCTCGAGCCGGCGAGCTTCAGCCGCAACCTCCGGTACGAGCTGGCGGGTGAGGAAGGACGCGCGCTGCTGGGGTCGTACGCGATCTCGTTCGCGCTCGGCGCGGCGTTCCTGCTCCTCGTCTTTCTGTATCCGCCGATCGTAGAGCCGGTGGATGCGGCGCCGGTGGTCGACGTCGTCGTGCTGGACCCCGAGCCGCCGCCTCCGCCCCCGCCGCAGCCGACCGAGCCGGCCGCGGCCGCCGCGGCCCCGCAGCGGACACAGCAGCAGCCGACGCCCCAACAGCCGCGACGCACGCAACAGACGAGCGGCGGCGACGTCACGGGCGCGTTCGGCAAGGCCGGCACAGGGGGATTCGCCGGCGACGTCGCCGGCGTCCTGCGCGGCGTCGATATCTCGAGCGGCACCGGCGGATCGCCCGGATCGGCGGGAACGGGGCGAAAGGCGGTGATCAGCGGTGGCACCGGTACCGGAACGGCAGCGACGCCGGGGCGCACCGGCGGCGATGCATCCGCCGGCGGCTCGATCGGCAATGTCGGCGGCTCGGGCGGCGTCGGTCACGCGAGCGTCGGTATCTCGGCGCCGCGGCCCGTGGACGTTCCCGACATCGGACGCAGCCGCAGCATGGGGGACCTCGGGACCTACGTGCGCAGCCGGCAGGCCGAGTTGCGATTCTGCTACGAGGAACACGGCCTGAAGGTGAATCCGCGCCTCGCCGGCACGATCACGGTCGCGATCGGGATCGCGGAAAACGGCCGCGTGACATCGGCCAGCATCACGAATCGGACGTGGTCCGGCTCGGGAGTCTCGGCCGTCGAGTCGTGCGTCCTGTCGCGGATCCGCGGCTGGAGATTCCCCGGCGCGTCGGACGTCGGCACGGGCACGTACGCGTTTCCGTTCAACTTCACGCATTGAGACGCTGTCCTCGGCGTTCGAGGGCGCACGACTGGACTTTCTCGCTGGCGGGCCCGGGCGCGGGCGGAGCGCCCCTCTCAGGGGTTTCAGCGCGTGCCTTGCTCGCGAGTCTCGTCGACGGCCGCGGAGCTCGCGACACGCACCGTGTCGCGAGCTCCGGCGCGCACGTCGACGCGCCTGAACGCGCTGGGTGCGGCGCCCTGCTCGGCCACACCGATCCACCAGGCCCCGGGCGACAGCGCGATCGTCGTCGCGACACCGGCCTGTGCACCGACGACGTGGGCGGACCGCTCGCCGTCCGCCGCGCGGATGAACGCCGTTCGGCGCGCGGTTCGCTCGTACGCTCGACGCGTCGCGTCGTCCGGCGGCGCCGCGGCGCCGAGCCGCTGGCGCAGCGTCTGTGCACGATCGTGCAGGCCGTCGCGTGTGCCGCGGAGTCGCTCGGCGTCGAGGAGCCGAGCGCGATGTGCATCGTAGCGGCGCGCGTACTCGGCGGAATGGCGCTCGAGGTCCGCGAGTCGCAGGGCCTCGTCGTTCAGCGCCGTTCGCTCGCTTTGAAATCGCTCATCGAGCGCGTCGACACTGTCGGCGATCGCGAGCAGGCGCCGGATGGAATCGGCGCGCGGCGTTCCGGGCGCCGGGCTCGGCCCGTCGGGCAGCGCGACGATGACGCGGTCGGGCGAGATCGGCAGCGCGAAGACTTCCAGTGACGTGCCGGTGCGAGTAGTATCGACGAGGACCGTGACCGTCCCGCGGCGCGCGCAGGCGGGTGCCGCGGCGAGGAGCGACAGCACGAGCGCGCCGTACGCGCGGCGCGCCTGAACCAGGAGAGAGCGACGATGTGGCATCTCGCGGTGCAAGCTATCGGCGCCGTGGTGGCCCTTCAAGCGATCCAGCTCCCGCAGCCCCGCGGCTACGTCAACGACTTCGCGAACGTGCTTTCCGCGGAGAGCGAAGCCGCGCTCCAGCGCATCGTCGAGGATGTGCGATCGAAATCGGGTGGCGAGATCGTAGTCGTCACGCTTCCATCGCTCGACGGGCGGCACGAGGCGGACGTGGCCCGAGAGATCGGCCGGCAATGGCGCGTTGGGGCGTCCGGCGAGCCTGGCGACGCGGCCCGCAATACGGGCGTGATCCTGCTCATCGTTCCTCAGCAGAACGGGCGGGCTGGCACCGGGGCGGTCCGGATCGAGACGGGTCTCGGCGCCGAAGGATTCATCACGGACGGTACGGCCGGCGAGATCCGCGACGAGGCGATTCCGCTGCTCGCCGCCGGTCGGTATGGTCCGGCCGGGGAGTTGATGACGGCGCGGATCGCGGAGCTGTACGCCGGCGAGTTCGGGTTCGCACTCGACACGGCGTACGCGCCGCCGGTGCGGCAGCCGGTGCGGCAGCCGTCGGGCCCGCCGTCGTCGGGTTTCGGGTTCCTGCTCCTGCTGCTGTTCATCTTTCTGTTCTTCGGCGGACGGCGGCGGCGGGGCGGGTGCGGATGGCTGCCACTGTTCCTTCTAATGAGTAGCGGCGGCCGACGTCGCGGCGGGGGGTTCGGCGGAGGCGGGTGGGGCGGAGGGTTCGGGGGTGGAGGATTCGGGGGTGGAGGATTCGGCGGATTCGGCGGTGGCGGCGGATTCGGCGGCGGCGGCGCGGGAGGGCGCTTCTGACATGGCTCGAATGACGCTCGAAGAATTGGTCTCGCAGCTTCGGAAGGCCTGGGGCGAGGCGCTACGCGCCGTCGTCCTCTACGGTTCGGCGGCCGCGGGGGAGCACATCCGCGCGCGATCGGACTACAACGTCCTGGTGATCGCCGACTCGATCACGCCGCAGCACCTGCGCGCCGCCGGGGCCGTGGCGTCCGCGTGGGGGGAGAGTGGCAATCCACCGCCGCTGACGCTCACGACCGCCGAGTGGCGGGGCTCCGCGGACATCTTCCCGATGGAGTACTCGGACATTCTCGAGCGGCACCGGGTGCTGTACGGGCAGCCGCCGTTCGACGGCATCAGCGTCGCGCCGCACGATCTCCGGCTGGAGCTCGAGGAGCAGGCGATGGGGAAGCTGCTGCGGCTTCGGCAGGGCGTCATGGCGGCGCACGGGGACGGGCGGCTGCAGCTCGAGTTGTTGGAGTCGAGTTTGAGCACCCTGATGGTGATCTTCCGGGCGGTGTCACGGCTGCATGGCTCTGTGCCCTCGACGGACAACGAGGCGCTCGGCAGGGACATCGCCCAGCGGGCGGGGTTCCCAGCGGAACCGTTCGTGCGAGTGGTCCAGCATGTGCGCGGGGATGAGAGGATCACCCGGGCGGAGGCGGAGGCGGTGCTCGAGGGCTACCTGAGCGGGATGGAGCGGCTCGTGGCTCACCTGGACCGATTCGCCGACGTCTGAGAGGCGCACCGCGCGCAGTCGCGCGCGCATCGTTCAACTCGTCGTGAGGCTTGCCATGCACCGCTCTTGCCTGCTCGTCCCATCGTTCCTGCTGCTGGCCGCATGCCCGGGTGACCGGGACGACCTCGCGCAGGATACCCTGCCGCTGCCACCCGTGTCGCAGGACACGGGCGATCTCTCGGGAATCGTGGCGGACATCCCGCCGGTCGCGGTGGATTCGCCGA
>CAYLPM010000375.1:0-9996 GCA_964385525.1 uncultured Gemmatimonadaceae bacterium | reverse complement strand
GACGGGCTCTACTACATGATCCTCGTCATCACCGGCATCGCGTTCGTGATCGTCGAGGTCGGGCTGCTCTGGTTTCTGATCGCGTACCGGCGCCGGCCCGGCCGGCGCGCGCGCTACACGCACGGGAACAACACGGCGGAGGTCGTCTGGACGGCCATCCCGGCGGTCGTGGTCGTGATCATCGGGCTGATGAGCGGCGGCGTGTGGATGCGCATCAAGGGGCACGACAGCGCGCCGGCGAACTCGATCCCGATCGGCATGCTCGCGAAGCAGTTCGAATGGCACATCACGTACCCCGGTGCGGATGGCCAGCTCGGGACCGGCGATGACTTTCAGCTTCGCAACCAGCTCCATGTCCCCGCCGGGCGACCGGTGCGCATCGTCCTCGAGGCAGAGGACGTGATTCACTCGTTCTTCGTCCCTGCTTTCCGCGTGAAGCAGGATGCCGTGCCCGGCATGCAGATCCCGGTCTGGTTCGAGGCCACGTCGCCCGGCGAGTTCGAGATCGCGTGCGCCGAGCTGTGCGGGCTCGGTCACTATCGCATGAAGGGGATGGTGACCGTGCACGCCGGCGATGCCTACGAGCAATGGATGCAGGAAGCCGCCACGACCGTCGCCTCGACCCGGTGATCGCCATGTCCTCCTCCATTGGAAGCCACGCGCCCGGGCTCACCGGGCTGCACGCAGACCACGAGCACGAGCACGCCCCGACGACGTTCCTGCGGAAGTACATCTTCTCGACCGATCACAAGATCATCGGCATCCAGTTCCTGATCATGAGCTTGTTCTTCCTGCTCGTGGGCGGTCTGATGGCGATGATGATCCGGTGGCAGCTCGGCTATCCCGGCCAGCCGATGCCGGGCGGCGGCGCCCTGCCGGAGACAATGGCGCCCGGCGGCGTGCTCGTGCCCGAGTTCTACAACTCGCTGGTGACGATGCACGGGACGTTCATGGTGTTCTTCGCGATCATGCCGCTGCTCGTCGGCGTGTTCGGGAACTACCTGATCCCGCTCAAGATCGGGGCCGGCGACATGGCGTTCCCGCGGATCAACATGGCGTCGTACTGGCTCGCCGTGCCCGCGGGCCTGATCATGCTGGCCGGTTTCTTCGTCGAAGGCGGCCATGCGGGCGCCGGCTGGACGGCATATGCCCCGCTCAGCGCCCGCGGCGATCTATCCGGCGTCAGCCTGGGCCAGCAGCTCTGGTGCGTGAGTCTCATCATCCTGGGGCTGTCGTCGATCCTCGGCGCGATGAACTACATCACGACGGTGATCAACATGCGGGCGCCGGGCATGACGTGGATGCGGCTGCCGCTCAGCATCTGGGCGCTCTTCGTCACGTCGATCCTGGTGCTCCTCGCGATCCCGGTGCTCTCCGGCGCGCTGATCATGCTCCTGTTCGATCAGACCCTCGGGACGAGCTTCTTCATTCGTGAGGGGGGGCAGCCGCTCCTCTGGCAGCACCTGTTCTGGTACTTCGGGCACCCCGAAGTCTACATCCTGATTCTGCCGGCCTTCGGCTTCGTGTCCGACATCATCGCCAACGGCGCGCGCAAGCCGATCTTCGGGTACACGTCGATGGTGTTCGCGATCATCGCGATCGCGTTCCTCGGATGGATCGTGTGGGGCCACCACATGTTTCAGAGCGGGATGAACCCGGCGCTCGGCACGACGTTCATGATCTCGACCATGCTGATCGCGGTACCGTCGGCGATCAAGGTGTTCAACTGGCTCGGCACGCTGTGGCAGGGCAACATCCGCTTCACGGTGCCGATGATGCACGCGTGCGCGTTCGTGTCGATGTTCGTGATCGGCGGGTTGAGCGGCGTCTTCATGGCCTCGACGCCGGTCGACATCTACATCCACGACACCTACTTCATCGTCGCGCACATCCACTACGTGCTCTTCGGCGGCAGCCTGTTCGCGCTGTTCGCGGCGATCAGCTTCTGGTACCCGAAGATGTTCGGCCGGATGATGAACCCGATGATCGGGAAGATCCACTTCTGGCTGACGTTCATCGCGTACAACGCGGTGTTCTTCCCGATGCACCAGCTCGGGCTGCAGGGGCACATGCGGCGGATCTACGATCCGAACGAGTACGCCTTCCTCGAGCACCTCCAGGGAATGAATACGTTCATCTCGATCGCCGCGTTCGTGTTGTTCACCGCCCAGCTCCTGTTCATGGTGAACTTCATCGGGGGCTGGTTCATGGGCGCGCGGGCGCCGGCCAATCCCTGGGATGACAACAGCCTCGAGTGGACCGTCCCCTCCCCGCCCCCGCACGGCAACTTCGCCACCGTCCCGGTGGTGTACCGCGGACCGTACGAATACAGCTCACCGAAGAGCGAGGACGATTTCCTGCCGCAGACCGTGCGGCTTCCGAGCGAACGCATGCCGGCACCTGCGCCGGCGGGAGACTAGGAGACCGCCATGGCACACCCTGCCGTCATGCTGCCCCCGGTGGAGCGCGAAGCCGGCGCCGGCGTGTACAACGAGAAGCTCGGGATGTGGGTGTTCCTGGGCTCGGAGATCATGTTCTTCACCGCGCTGATCGGGTCGTACATCATCCTGCGCACGGCGCACCCGGAGGCGTGGGCGCAGCCCGGCCAGATCCTGAACGTCCCGATCACGGCCGTGAACACGTTTCTGCTCATCTGCTCCAGCGTCACGATGGTGAAGGCGTTCGCGGCGGCACAGGAAGGGCGGCAGTCCCCGCTCGTCCGCTGGCTGCTGGCCACCGTACTGATCGGCGCGACGTTCGTCGGCGTGCAGATCTACGAGTATAGTGAGCTGGTCGCGCACGGATTCACCCCCGCGGGCTACGTCGCGGACAGCGAGCTCGCGCACGCGGCGGCGGGGGCCGAGGCGTACGAAGAGGGCCCGGCGCTTCCCCCGTCGGCAGGGCTCTACGGCTCGACGTTCTACACGATGACGGGCTTCCACGGCTTTCACGTCACCGTCGGTGTCATCTGCCTGATCTTCGTGACCTGGAGGGCCTGGCGTGGCAGCTACACGGCATCCGATCACCGCGGCGTCGAGGTCGTCGGGCTGTACTGGCACTTCGTGGACCTCGTCTGGATCATCCTGTTCACCATCGTCTACCTGATCTGACCCGGAGCCGCCCATGGATCCGTCATCGTCCCCGGCGCCCGGCGCGGCGTCGCCCCCTCCGGCCGCCAAGGCCGTCCATCACCCCAACTACATGGCGGTGTTCGTCGCCCTCGGCGTGCTCACGGCCGTCGAACTCGGCGTCGCGTTCCTTCCGTGGGCCAAGCTGACGATCATTCTCATCCTGATCGCGCTCGCGGTGTGGAAGGCGGCGCTCGTGGCGCTCTACTACATGCACCTGCGCTTCGAACCGACGAGGCTGCGCATTCTCGCGGTCGCCCCGCTTCCGCTCGCGGTGATCCTCGTGCTCGCCGTGATCATGGAATACCGGTGACGTCGGTCGCCCTGCGCTCGGCGCGGACGGCGCGTCTCGGGCGCGCCGAGCCGTTCCTCGAACTGACCAAGCCGAGGATCGTCGCGCTCGTGCTGGTCACGATCGCGGCGGGCTACGTGATGGGGTCGCCCGCGGGGTTTCCTGCCCTGGTCCCGCTACTGCACACCCTCCTGGGTGCGGCGCTCGTCGCGGGCGGGACGAACGCGCTCAACCAGGTGCTCGAGCGGGATGTCGATGCGCTGATGCGTCGCACCGCGCGCCGACCGCTGCCGTCGGGGCGACTCGACGCGGGACCGGCGGCGGCCTTCGCTAGCGCCCTCGGCATCGGCGGGATCGCGTATCTCGCGCTGCTCGTGAACTGGACGACGGCGATCCTGTCGGCGGCGACGCTCGTGTCCTACGTTTTCCTCTACACACCGCTCAAGCGGCGGACGCCGATCGCCACGCTGGTGGGCGCGGTGCCCGGGGCGCTGCCGATCGTCGGCGGATGGAGCGCGGCCGGTGCGGCGCTCGGGGTCGAAGCGCTCGTGCTGTTCTGGATTCTCTTCCTGTGGCAGCTTCCTCACTTTCTCGCGCTGAGCTGGCTCTATCGCGAGGACTACGCGCGCGCAGGGCTCCGCATGCCGAGCGTCGGCGACACCGACGGCTCGCTGACGTTCGACCAGGCCTCGCTGCAGGCGGCGGCTCTCGTGCCGGTCAGCCTGGCGCCGACGCTGCTGGGCATGACCGGCGCAGTCTACTTCGCGGGTGCGGCGCTGGTCTCCGGGTGGATGCTCCATGCGGCGCTTCGCGCACGACGCGAGCGGACGATGTCGGCGGCTCGCCGGCTCTTCCTCGCGTCGCTCGTGTACCTTCCCTGTCTCCTCGTTCTTCTCATCGCCGACAGGACGGCCCCATGATCGGCTTTCATCGCTTTCTCATCGGCACCGCGATTCTGTTCTGCGCCGTGCTCGCGGCGTGGTCGTTCGACGTCTTCCGCGACCGCGGCGGCGCGTCCTGGCTCGCCCTCGCGATCGGCTTCGCCGTCGCCACCGTGACCCTCGGCTACTACCTCCGCCACCTCGATCGCTTTCTCTGGCGGCGTCGATGAATCAAGAGGCCCTGCACACGAGCATGTTCTGGGTGGGGGCGATGTTCGCGTTCACGCCCCTCATCGTGGGCGGGAGCGTCATCTTCATCATCCGGTGGATGCGGCGGAGGGAACGGCAAAGCCGAAGCGGTCGGTGATCCGCCGTCAATCGAGCGCGTGCGCCAGCTCGTCCGCGAGCTCCGGGTGCGCGCGCCATAGATACACGCCCATGAGCGCGGCCGCGATCAGGTTGCCTATCATCACCTGATACCAGACTAGCGTGCCGAGAACGGTCGTCTGCTGGAGCAGGGCGACGAGGCCGTGGAAGCCGATCTCGAACGCCACGAAAAGAATGATGAAGCCGAGCAGCACCGACGGCTCCTCGCGCGCCCAATCGAGGACGTACGACGCGAGCGTACCGACCGCGATGAAAGCCACGTAGTGGAAGATCGTGTAGCCGATGAGCTGGACGGTCGGCTGGTCGAGGAGGTGCGTGCCACCGTCTGGCGGCGGCCCCAGGACGCTGATCAGCGCCTGACCGAGCACGAGCGGCGTCTGAAGCGGCTGGCCGGCTATGATGTCGAGCATGAGGAACCAGATCGCCACGGCCGTCGCGCCGATGGCGCCGGCGATCAGGCCCTCGCGAAGGATGCCGCGGACGCGCTCCTCCATGTTCTCCCTCCTGGGCACAATGAATGAGGCTGCCACCCACGGCCCACGCTCGGGCGCGGACCACGCACACGACCATCACCGCTCGCCGACGCGCGCGCCGGCGATGGTGATGGTCCGTCTCGAAGGCCTCGAGCGAGCTGACCAGCAAGGCGTGGGCACGCGCGGCCAGTCCCGCCTTTCGCTGCACCCGGCGCCTCGAATCACGCCAACCGCGCACGACGCCCGGGGTTCACGACATCCAGTGCGCTTAGTATTCAGCAGTTTGCGCATGATGTCAACGCCTCCGCGATCCGCACGGCCATCGCGTCGCCCGCCTCGCATCCGGGGCTGCCCGCCGGAGGGGATCGGCCGTCCACCGCGATCGCGCGGTGGTTCCGCGCGCCGCGTACTATCCTGAAACCGGACGTCCGCGAGACCCGCGGGCGATGCGTCACGTTGCTTTTCCTCGGGAGCCGTCGTGCGCTGGTCCACACGCTTCCTCCTGCTCTTGTTCTGCTCTGCGTCACTTCCCGCGCACTCCCAGCAGCCGCGGGACAGCGCGCGCACGGCCGCCACCGAAGCATTCGGGTGGATCCTCTACGGCGGCTTCGCCAGCAACGTGCTCTTCGAGTGGGACCCCGACGAAGGCGGCTATGAGGATTCGTTCCGGACGCTCGACAAGCAGCTTCACGCCGCGGTCGGCTACGGCTTCACTCAGGCGGCGATCACCGCCGGCGTTCGCGCACGCGATGCCGTGATCGGCGTGTCGCTCGCCGCGGTCGGGTGGGAGCTCAGTCAGGAATACTCGAGCTGGCGTGACGTCGTGGCGTCGGTGGCCGGCAGTGTCGCGGCCTGGGCGTGGCACGACTACTGGGAACGGCGACGAGCCCAGCCGCGGCCTTGACGACGACGCCGGCCCGGAGCATGCTAGCCCGCACCATGAGCCTGGATCCAGCGAACGACCGAGTCCCGACCCCCGCCCCCGACCCCCGACCCCGACCTCGCGCGTGCCGATGATTCTTCGCACGACGCCGTTCCACTCGCGCACGGCCGCCCTCTCCCAGGGCCAGGCGTGGCGCCGTTGGGCCGGCTACGTCGCGGCCAGCGCCTACGAGCTCTCGCACGAGCACGAATACGCGGCCATCCGCAGCGCCGCCGCTCTGCTCGATGTCACGCCGTTGTGCAAGTATCACATCTCGGGGCGCGATGCCGAGCGGCTGCTCGACCGTGTCGTCACGCGCGACGTGACGAAGTGTCGGATCGGTCAGGTGCTGTACACGCCGTGGTGCGATGCCCACGGCAAGGTGATCGACGACGGCACGCTCGCGCGGCTGGCCGAGGATCGTTATCGGCTCACGTCCGCCGAACCCAATCTCCGCTGGCTCACGCTGAATGCGGTCGGGCTCGATGTGACGATCGAGGACGTCTCGGACCGCATCGCCGCGCTGGCGCTGCAGGGGCCGACCTCGCGCGCCGTCCTGGAGGCGGTGGTGGACGTTGGCTTCGAGACGCTTCGCTTCTTCCGCATCGCTCCGGCGACGATTCGCGGGCGCGAAGTGACCATCTCGCGGACGGGATACACGGGGGATCTCGGCTACGAGCTGTGGATGCGCAATGAGGACGCCGAGGTGGTGTGGGATGCGTTGATCGATGGCGGGACGCCCCATGGGATCGTGCCCACGGGCCTGCTCGCGCTCGACGTGTCGCGCATCGAGGCAGGACTGATCCTCCTCGGGGTGGACTACGTGTCCGCGCACAAGGCAGTGATCCCGTCGCAGTTCTCGTCGCCGTACGAGCTGGGGCTCGGCTGGACCGTGGCCCTCGACAAGGCGCCGTTCGTGGGGCACGCCGCGCTGAGGCGAGAGAAGGCGCACGGGCCCGCGTGGGCGTTCGTCGGCATCGAGGTCGAATGGGAGGCGCTCGAGCGGCTCTACTCGGAGGTGAAGCTGCCGCCGCGACTGTCCGCCGAGCCGTGGCGCACCAGCGTCCCGATCTTCTCGGGCGCTCGCCAGATCGGGTATGCCACGAGTGGCTCCTGGTCTCCGCTGCTCAAGAAGCCGCTCGCGCTGGCGCACGTGGAGAGCGCGTACGCGGCGGCCGGCACACCGGTGACGATCGAAGTCACCGTGGAGCACCGGCGCGAGCGCGCCGCGGCCCGCGTCGCGAAGACGCCCTTCTTCGATCCCGAGCGCAAGCGAGCCTAGAGGAGTGCATGGCACGACGTCATGACGTGATCATCGTTGGCGGCGGACACAACGGCCTCGTCGCCGCCGCGTACCTCGCCCGCGCGGGCCGGTCGGTGCTCGTGCTCGAACGCCGGGAGCGTGTGGGCGGCGCGGCGGTGAGCGAGCAGGTCTTTCCGGGCTTCACGTTCTCGATGTTCTCCTACGTGGTGAGCCTGCTGCGGCCGGAGATCATCCGGGACCTGCAGCTTGCCCGACACGGCCTCCAGATCCTTCCGCTCGAGAGCACCATCACTCCGCTACCGAACGGCGACTACCTGGGCGCCTGGGGTGATCACGACCGCAATCGCCGGGAAATCGCGCGCCACGCGCCGCGCGATGCGGAAGCGTACGACGAGTTCGGCCGGTTGATGCATCACATGGCCATGGCGGTGAGGCCCATGCTCGGCATCATTCCGCCGGATCCGCTCTCGCTCGACCCGCGCGAGCTCCTTGCGCTCGCGAAGCTCGGCAAGCAGATGCGCGACCTCGAGCCGGAGCACCTGCACGCGCTGTACAAGCTGATGACGATGAGCGCCGCCGACTTCCTCGATGAGTGGTTCGAGTGCGAGCCCCTCAAGGCGACGAAGTCGGCCAGCGGGATCATCGGCACGTTCCTCGGCCCCCGCTCACCGGGTACGGCGTACGTCCTGCTGCATCACTACATGGGCGAGATCGATGGCGCCTTCCGTGCCTGGGGATTCGCCAGGGGCGGGACGGGCGCGGTGAGCGAAGCGATCGCCGGCGCGGCGCGCAGCTTCGGCGCGGAGATCCGGACCAGCGCGCCGGTGGCGCGAGTGCTCGTGAAGAACGGCCGGACCTCGGGCGTGGTGCTCGACAACGGCGAAGAGCTGCGGGCACGGGTCGTGGTCTCGGGGCTCGACCCCCGACGCACGTTCCTGGAGCTGCTCGATCCGCACGAGCTCCCGGACGACCTGGTCGCCGACGTGCGTCGCTTCAAGTTCCGCGGGTCCTCCGGAAAGGTGAACCTCGCGCTGAGCGAACTGCCCGACTTCACCTGCCTGCCGGGCATCGGCGACCATCTGCGCGGCGCGATCTCGATCAGCCCCAGCATCGACTACATCGAGCGCGCGTACGATCAGGCGAAATACGGCGCGTTCTCGACGCGACCCTACATGGACATCGTGATTCCCTCGATGATCGATCCGGGCATGGCGCCGCCGGGCAAGCACGTGATGTCGATCTTCGTCCAGTACGCGCCCTACCATCTCGAAGGCGGCTGGACCGATGCGAAGCGCGAGGCGTTCGGGGACGCCGTGATCGACACCATCTCGGAGTACGCGCCCAACATCCGGCGCGCGATCCTGCATCGTCAGGTGCTCACGCCCGTCGACATCGAGCGGATCACCGGGCTGTCGGAGGGCAACATCTTCCAGGGGGAACTGGCGCCGCACCAGCTCTTCTTCTTTCGTCCGTCGCCGCGCTGGTCGGGATATCGGACGCCGGTACGCGGCTACTATCAGTGCGGCTCCGGCACGCACCCCGGCGGCGGCATCATGGGGGCGTCGGGTCGTCTCGCCGCTCAACGCATCCTGGACGACCGCGCCGCATGACACACGCGTGGGATGTGATCGTCCTCGGCACCGAGCCGGATGCGCTGGCCGCGGCGGCGTACCTCGCCCGCGCGGGCCGGCGGGTGCTGGTGCTGGAGCCCCACGAGCACATCGGCGGCAGCCTGGCGACGCAGGAGCTCATTCCCGGCTTTCGCGTGGATGCGGTGGCCGACGACCTTGGCTGGGTCGCGCCGGCACTCGTCTCGGAGCTCGACCTGCCCCGGCACGGCCTCGCGCTTCTCGATCCGGATCCAATGCTCGTCTCGCCGGCGCGCCACGGAGGGCACCTGGCGATGTGGCGCGACGTGGAGCGCACGCGCGAGTCGATCCGGGCGCTGTCGAGCCGCGATGCCGAGCGCTGGCCGGACTTCACGGCGGCGATGGCCAGGCACGCGGCCCTGCTCGAGACCATCTATGCATCCCCGGCTCCGCGACCGAGCGCGCCCGGCGGAGATGATCTGCGTTCGGCGTTCAGGATTCTTCAACAGGTTGGACTTCGCGGACGCGCGGATCTGCTCGAGTTCGTGCGCGTGATGCCGATGTCCATCGGCGAGCTGCTCGACGACTGGTTCGAGAGCGATACGCTGAAGGGGGCGCTGGCGGGCGGCGGGGTCGCCGGCCTGATGCAGGGACCGCGCTCCGGCGGGACGGCCTTTCTCTTCCTGCATCGGCATGTGGGTGGCGCCGCCGGCGGATTCCGGATGCGGCAGATCGCGCGGGGCGGCACCGGTCGGCTCGCCGAGTCGCTGGCCGCCGCGGCGCGGGCGGCGGGCGCCGAAATCCGGTGCGGAGCGCGAGTCGAACGCATCCTGACTCGACAGGCGCGCGTGCAGGGCGTCGTCGTCGCGGGCGGCGACGAGCTGACGGCAACACGAGTGCTGTCGGGCGCCGATGCCCGGACGACTTTGCTCGAGCTCTCCGACCCGCTCGCTCTGGATCCAGAGACCGTCCGTGCGGTGCGACACATCCGGTATCGCGGGCCCCTCGCGCGCGTGCACCTCGCGGTGGATGAGCTTCCGCGTGTGCGCGGTCTCAATGG
>CAYLPM010000374.1:0-10440 GCA_964385525.1 uncultured Gemmatimonadaceae bacterium | reverse complement strand
TCACGGACGGACAGGAACGGGCGGCGACGCTCGACTATGGGCCGCTTCCGCTTCCGATGCGTGAGCGCCTCCTGGCTCGGCTCGACTCGGTGCGGATCGGCGGCGCGGCGCCCTGATGGCGAAGCGGTTGCCGGGACGCGGCGTAGACGCACCGGGAGGGGACGGTACGCCCGACGTGAGCATCGAGGGCGGAGCGATCGGGGACCGGATCTATCAGATCGCGATCACGTTCTTCGCGCTCTGCATCCCGTTCCTGCTCATCGCCATAGCCTGGGAGATCACGAGCGCCGCGTGGCCGGCGCTGCGGCAGTACGGGGCCTCGTTTCTGACGACCAGCGTCTGGGATCCGGTCAACCAGATCTACGGCGTCGCGCCGGCGATCTACGGGACGCTCGTCACGTCCCTGATCGCGCTGCTGATCGCGACGCCGCTCGCCGTGGGCGTAGCGATCTTCCTGTCCGAGTTCGCTCCGACCTGGTTGCGGCAGCCGGTCGCGTTTCTGGTGGATCTGCTCGCGGCCATCCCGAGCGTCGTCTACGGCCTGTGGGGGATCGTCGTGCTGCTCCCGCTGCTGCGCCAGCACGTGGCGCCGTTCCTCGTCGACACGCTGGGCCTCGGCAATCTGCCGCTCTTCGCGGGCACCTTCTACCCGGGCAACATTCTCGCGGCCGGACTGATTCTCGCCATCATGGTCCTCCCGTACATCTCGGCGGTGTCCCGTGAGATCCTGCTGGCGGTGCCGCGCTCGCAACGGGAGGCCGCGCTGGCGCTCGGTGCCACCAAGTGGGAGATGATCTGGGGCGCCGTGCTCCCGTTCGCGAGGTCCGGCATTCTGGGCGGGGTGATTCTCGGACTCGGCCGCGCGCTCGGTGAGACGATGGCCGTCACGATGGTGATCGGGAATCGGCCGGAGATTCCGACTTCGCTCTTTCAGCCAGGCTACACCCTGGCATCACAGATCGCGAACCAGTTTCTCGAGGCCACGGGAGAGCTCCAGATTTCGGCGCTCATGGCCGCGGGCTTCGTGTTGTTCGCGATCACGCTCGTCGTGAACGCGCTCGCGCGGTGGCTCGTCTGGCGGGTGTCTCGTGAGGCGCTCGCATGACCGCCGCCGCTCCTCCGACTCGCGAGCGACCGAGCGACGCCCAGCGGGCGTACGCCCAGCGCACCGTCCGCACGCTCGGCCGGCGCCGGGCCGTGAACGTGATCATGGTCGGCCTGACGTTCGCGGCGGCGGTGATCGCGACGCTGCCCTTGCTGGTCATTCTCTTCTATCTCATCTCGCGCGGCGCGAGCGCCCTGTCGCTCGACTTCTTCACGAAACTGCCGGCGCCGCTCGGCATGACGGGTGGCGGGATGGGACATGCCATCGTCGGCACGCTGGTGCTCATCGGCATCGCCTCGGCGATCGGCATCCCGATCGGCATAGGCGCCGGCCTCTATCTCGCCGAGCGCGGCGCCCATCCGCTCGCCACGACGGTGCGCTTCCTCTCGGACGTGCTGAATGGACTTCCGTCGATCGTCATGGGCATCTTCGCCTGGCAGTTCATCGTGCGGCCGATGGGAGATTTCTCGGCGCTCGCGGGCGGCTTCGCCCTCGGCGCGATGATGATCCCGCTCGTCACGCGCACGACCGAGGAGATGGTGCGTGTGGTCCCGGTCTCGCTCCGCGAGGCCGCCCTGGCGCTGGGCTACACGCGCTGGCGGACATCGCTGGCGATCGTGCTGCGCACCGCGATGGCGGGGATCGTCACCGGCATCCTCGTGGCCGTCGCGCGCATCGCGGGTGAAACGGCGCCGCTTCTCTTCACAGCACTCGGAAGCAGCTACTGGCCGACTTCGCTGACGGAGGGAGGCATCGCCTCGCTGCCGCACCAGATCTACGTGTACGCCACCGGTCCCTATGACGAGTGGAAGCGGCAGGCGTTCGCCGGCTCGCTCGTCCTGCTCGCCCTGATTCTCGTCATCAGCCTCATCGCGCGGTACGCGACTCGCGGACGATTCGTGGGCGGGGGAGACTAGCCGGTGAGCGATCGCATCGAGATGGAACAGGAGTCCGACACCGGAAACGTGGAGGCGAAGGACGCGACGGCCGGCAGTCATCGCGCGTCGCCGGCCGCGCCGCGGCCCATCGTGCGCCCCCTGACCGCCGCCGAGCGCCTGCTGGCGGCCGCCGAGTCGGTGCAGGGCGCACGAATCTCTGTCGAGGGACTGGAGGCCTGGTTCGGCGACACGCGCGTAGTGCACGATGTGAACATCGACTTCCGGGAGCGGCAGGTCACGGCCGTCATCGGGCCATCGGGGTGCGGAAAGTCGACGCTGCTCCGCTGCCTCAACCGCATGCATGAGACCATCCCGAACGCCCGCGCGAAGGGTCGCGTGCTGTTCGAGGGACATGACATCTACGCGCGCGGCATCAATCCGGTCGTACTTCGCCGGCACATCGGGATGGTGTTCCAGCGGCCGACGCCCTTCCCCACCATGTCCATTCGCGACAACGTGGCCGCCGGTCTCCGCGTGCTGCCCAACGGAAAGCGCTCGCGCCGCGACGTCGATGAGATCGTCGAGCGGGCGCTGCGCCGCGCCGCCCTGTGGGAGGAGGTGGGCGACCGCCTCAGGACCAGCGCCCTGGGACTCTCCGGTGGACAGCAGCAGCGCCTGTGCATCGCGCGGGCGCTGGCGACGGATCCGGACGTGCTGCTGCTCGACGAGCCGACCTCCTCGCTGGATCCGCTCAGCACGCAGCGCGTCGAGGAGCTCGTCTACGAGCTGCGGACGCAGATCACGGTGGTCATCGTGACGCACAACATGCAGCAGGCGGCGCGCGTCTCGGACCGCACGGCATTCATGCTCGCCGGTGAGCTCGTCGAGGTGTCGCCGACGCGAGAGCTCTTTACCGCGCCATCGGATCAGCGGACGGAGGCGTACATCACGGGTCGGTTCGGATGACGGAGCCGCGCACGCGCGTTCCCGGGCGCCCCGCCGAGCAGCCGACCGGACGGCCGGCCGAGGGGCCATCCTCGACGGCCGCCGGAGATTCTCGCGCCGCCACCGCGGCGAACATCGCGCGCGCCGCCGCGATCGCGCACCACGGGACGATCACATCGGAGCGGTTTTCCTTCTGGTATGGCGAGAAGCAGGCGCTGCACGAGATATCCCTCGTCATTCCGTCTCGCTCGGTGATGGCGTTCATCGGTCCATCCGGGTGCGGAAAGTCCACGTTCCTGCGATCGATCAACCGGCTCAACGAGCTGATCCCGGGCATCCGCCGTGAGGGATCGATCCGACTCGACGACGACGACATCTATCGTCCGGGCACCGACGTGGGGGCGTTGCGGCAGCGAGTCGGGATGGTCTTTCAGCGGTGGAACCCGTTCCCGAAGTCGATCTACGACAACGTGGCCTACGGGCCGAGGATCAACTCCGGTCCCGGCCGGGCCGAGCTCGACGAGCTGGTGGAGACCTCGCTGCGCCGCGCGGCGCTCTGGGACGAGGTGAAGGACCGCCTCCGGCAGAGCGCACTCCGGCTCTCGGGCGGGCAGCAACAGCGCCTGTGCATCGCGCGGGCGCTCGCCAACCAGCCACAGGTGCTGCTGCTCGACGAACCGGCCAGCGCACTCGATCCGAGCGCGACCCAGAAGGTGGAGGAGCTGCTCTATGAGCTCAAGCGGGAGTTGACCATCGTCATCGTCACGCACAATCTTCAACAGGCGGCCCGTGTGTCCGATCGCACGGCGTTCTTCTATCTCGGGCGTCTGGTCGAAGTCGACGCCACCGAGCGCATGTTCACGAGTCCGCGCGAAGAGCGGACGGACGCTTACATCACCGGGAGATTCGGATGAGTCCGTTCGAGGGCTCCGGCTTTCGGCATTTTCACGATCAGCTCGGAACGCTGAAGCAGCGGCTCCTCTCGATGTCGGAGAAGTCGGAGGCGCTCCTCGAGCTGTCGGTGGATGCTCTGCTCACTCGCGACGCCGGCAAGGCGGAGGCGGTCATCGCCGGCGACCATGAGGTGGACGACCTCGAGATCGAGGTCGAGCAGCTCGCGGTCGAGCTGCTTGCGCTCCAGCAGCCGATGGCGCGCGACCTCCGCTTCATCATCGGCGCCCTCAAGATCACGAGCGATCTCGAGCGCGTCGGTGACCACGCGGTCAACATCGCGCAGGCGTCCGTGCGAATGATGTCGTACAACAGCACCATCACGCCGCACCCCGAGCTGGAGGACATGGCGCGCCGGACGCGCCAGATGCTCAGCGATTCGATCGACGCTTTCCTGCGTGCCGACGGGGCGCTTGGCCGCGCCGTCTGCAAGCAGGACGACCAGGTGGACGCGATCCACGACTCGATGTTCCGCATTCTGCTCACGCACATGATGGCGGATCCGCGCTCGATCCAGCCGTCGCTCGAGCTGCTGCTCGTCAGCCGCAACATCGAGCGCGTCGCGGACCTCGCGACGAACATCGGCGAGGATGCGGTCTACCTCGCCGAGGGAGTGCAGATCAAGCATCACATCGAGGAGCGGACGCAGGAACGGCGCGCCGTCGCGCGGAAGTCGTCAACGTAGCCGGGGTGATTCGCCGTCGCTCATGAGCGACCTGCGCCAAGCACGTCCGGCCGCGGCCGGGCGCTGATTTCCGTACACGTCCCCCACGAATCCCGCATGAACTCGGCGTGACTCGCGACCTCCGGCGCGCCGCCCGCCGTGCGCTGGCGCCACCGGCCATCGGCGCCGAGCTCCCACGCCTGCCGGTTGTCCGCCAGCTCCGTCGCGAGCAGCCGGGCGAGCCGCGCGTGAAGCGCCGGGTCCTCCACCGGTGTCACCGCCTCGACGCGACGATCGAGATTCCGCGGCATCCAGTCGGCGGAGCCGAGGTAGTACTCCCCGGCCCCGGCGTTCGCGAAGTGCCAGATCCGTGAGTGCTCGAGGAAGCGTCCGATGATGCTGACCACCCGGATGCGCTCGCTGACGCCCGCGAGGCCCGGGTGCAGGCAGCAGATCCCGCGCACGATGAGATCGATCTCCACGCCGGCTTGCGACGCCTCGTAGAGCGACCGTATCGTCTCGGCATCCACCAGGGCGTTCATCTTCGCGATGATCCGCGACGGCCGGCCCGCGCGCGCGTGCTCGGCCTCGCGCGCAATGAGCTCGAGCACGCGGGCCCGCATGTTCACCGGTGCGACCAGGAGCTTGCGATACAGCCGCTGGCGGGAGAAACCGGTGAGCTGGTTGAACAGATCGCTCACGTCCGCGCCGATCGAGGGGCTCGCCGTGAACAGTCCGACGTCCGCGTAGACGCGCGCCGTCTGCGTGTTGTAGTTCCCTGTGCCGATGTGCACGTACCGCCGGATTCCGTCCTCCTCGCGACGCACGACCATGGCCGTCTTCACGTGCGTCTTGAGCACCGGGAGTCCGTGGGCGACGTGCACGCCGTAATTCTCGAGGGTGCGCGTCCACGCGATGTTGTTCGTCTCGTCGAAGCGCGCCTTGAGCTCCACCAGGACCGCGACCTGCTTCCCGCGCTCCGCCGCCCGCGTCAGGGCCCGCACGATCGCGGTGTCGCCGGACGTGCGATAGAGCGTGAGCTTGATCGCCAGCACGTGCTCGTCGTCGGCGGCCTCCTCGAGAAACCGCTCGACCGTCGCCGGGAACGAATCGTACGGGTGATGCACCAGCAGGTCTCGCTCCCGAATCACCGCGAACATCGAGCGCTGCGGATCCCGCACGTCCTCCGGGATCGTCGGGGTCATGGGCGGATCGCGCAGCTCCGGGATGTCGAGCGCCGAGAGCTGCAACAGATCACACAGCTCGAGGAGCGGTCCCGCGTCGTGCACTTCCAGCTCGGTCAGCGGCGGGCCCTTGACCGGCCACTCGGCCGTCGACGCCACATCCTCGCGCACCTCGGCCATCAGCATCGACCGCATCGCCGCCGGCATCCCATCCTGCACCTCGACGCGCACGACCTCGGAGAAGCGCCGCTTCAGCACCTGCTCCTCGATCGTCGCGACCAGATCGCCCGGATCCTGGAGGTTCCCGATGTCGAGGTCGGTGTAGCGCGTGATCCGGAACGCATGCCAACCGGCGACATCCATCCCCGGGAACAGGCCGCCGAGGTTCGCGCCGATCACCTGCTCGATCGGGATGAAGTGATGCGGGCGGGCGAGGGGAACCCAGCGCGGCAGGCTCTTCGGCACCTTCACGCGCGCGAAGTGCACCGTGCCCTCTTCCGGGTCGCGGAGCTCGACCGCGAGCGAGAGCGCGAGATTGGAGATGTAGGGCAGCGGCTGCGCAGGATCGACGGCCAGTGGCGTCAGCACCGGGAACACCTGCGACTCGAAGAAGTCGTCGACCGCGGCCCACTCCGCGGGCGTGAGGTCGTCCATGCCGACGAGGCGCACGCCGTGCCCGGCCAACGCCGGCAACAGCGTACCGTGCAGACAGTCGCGCTGCCGCTGCGTGAGCTCGGCTACGCGTCGATCGATCGCCGCGAGCTGGTCCTGCACCGACATGCGATCGCGCGGCGTCTCCGTCACCCCCGCGACGAGCTGCCGCCGGAGCCCGGCGACACGCACCATGAAGAACTCATCGAGGTTGTTCGAGACGATCCCGATGAACTTCAAGCGCTCGAGCAGCGGCGTGCGCGCATCGAGCGCCTCGTTGAGCACGCGCTCGTTGAACTCGAGCCAGGAGAGCTCGCGATTGAGAAGCGGCGCGGGCGTGGACACGATTCGTCAGTACGGGCCGGAGGTGGCGGCAGGCTCCGCGGACGGCGCCGAGCACGTCGTACACGAGTGCGCGTGCTCGTGCGGGGCGGCGAGCAGCTCGGCGAGCGGGAGCGGGCCGGGTCCGAGACACTTCGCCATCGCCACGCCGCTCGACGTGCCGATGCGCGTCGCCCCGGCCGCGATCATCCGGAGCGCGGCGGCGCAGTCACGTACGCCGCCCGAGGCCTTCACCCCGAGCGCATCGCCGACCACCAGCCGCATGAGCGCGATCGCCTCGGCGGTCGCCCCGCCGGCCGGATGAAAGCCCGTGCTCGTCTTCACGTAGTGCGCGCCCGCCTCGCGCGCGAGCGCGCACGCCTTGATCACCTCGACCGGCGTCAGGGTCGCCGACTCGATGATCACTTTCACGATCGCGCCGCGTCCTTTCCCCCTCCCCCTCCCCTCCCCCTCCACTGCCGCGTGCACGACGGCCGCGATGTCGTCGGCCACGTGACCCCAGTCGGCGCTCCTGATGTGGCCGATGGAGGCGACCATGTCGACCTCGGTGGCCCCCTCCGAGACCGCGCGCGACGCCTCGGCGGCCTTGGTCGCCGAATGGCTGGCGCCGAGCGGAAAGCCGACCACGGTGGCGATGCGCACGGCGCTGCCGGCGAGCCGCGTCGCGCACAGCGGCACCCAGATGGGGTTGATACACACGGCCGCGAACCGGTGCTCCAGCGCTTCGGTGCAGAGCTGGTCGACTTCCCGCTCCGTCGCCTCGGCCTTGAGCAGGGTATGGTCGATGAAGTCCGCGATGCGCGCGTTCTCGCGAACCCAGGCGACGCCGGGCGGCGGGGAGCCGTTCCGGCCGGCGCCGCCGCTGTGCGATCGCGTGCTGGAGGGGAACGATGTCAGCCGGTCTCCCCGGGCCAGCTCGTCCGCGATCCTCCGGGCGAGCGCATCCAGATCCATCACGATGAGGCTGCCTCCACGTCGAGCCGATCCACGACGCCGACGATCACCACCTGCGCGGGGATATGCTCATCGTCGAACAGCGCCCGCGCCGCGCCGCCCTCCTGGACGACCAGGACCCGCTCGCCGACACCGACGCCGATCACGTCCAGCGCGATGAGCTCCGCCGCTTCTTCGGCCCCATCGAGCGCCAGCCGGCGCACCAGAAGCAGCTTCCGGTGACCGAGGTGTTCGTGCCGGTGCGTGGACACGACGTCGCCGACGACGCGCGCAATGAACACTGACGGTCTCGCTCAGGACTGCTCGGCCAGCCGCCGTTCGCCGGCGACGTCCACCCAGTCCACCCGGCCGACGATCCCGGCATCCACCGCAGCGAACGGCTCGGCGAGAATGAGCGACGCCTCGCGCGAGGTGGTGTAGTACACGACCTCGCCCGGCCCCACGCCGATCGGATCCACGGCGATGAGCGGCTTGCCGGCCGTCTCGCCCGTCGCGCGCAGCGGCTGCACCCACTGGAGCGTGACCGCCGCCAGCGAGTCCTGCTTGATGGTCGCCACGACCCGACCGATGACGCGGGCAAGGAACATTCGCAGAAGGTACGGTCCCGACTGAAAGGACGACAGGGAGTTTGGCAGGGTTCGCGTCGGTCGGCGGGAGTGGAGTGGTCGGTGGTCAGCCGTCCAGTCGTCACCCGTCAGACGAAGGATCTGGCAACTGATGACCGGACCGCTGACCACTGAGCACTCCACTCCCCTCCGTCACGGATGATCCGGATGCATTATGTGCCGGACCTTCTCCCTTTCGATCACGAGCCGCCGGTTCTCGAACAGCTTCACCAGCACGATCCCCGCGATGAACCCGCCGACGTGCGCCCACACGGCCACACCACCGGAGACCTCGCGATCGACCTGGAGCAGCTCCGGCACGCCCGTGATCACCTGGAGGAGGAACCACCAGATCAGCACCACCCACGCGGGGAGCGGGATCACCCGGATGAAGAAGATGAGGATGAAAAGCATGTTCACCCGTACCCGCGGATACAGGACGAGGTAGGCACCCATGACCCCCGAGATCGCGCCCGAGGCCCCGACCGTCGGGACGGGCGAGGTGGGATTCAGAAGAACGTGCGCCGCGGCGGCGGCGAGTCCGCAGAGCAGGTAGAACACGAGAAAGCGGAAGCGCCCCATGCTGTCCTCGACGTTGTTGCCGAAGACCCAGAAGAAGAGCCCGTTGCCGAGGAGATGCGCCCACCCTCCGTGGAGGAACATGGACGTGATGGGCGTCAGCGCGTTGTACCAGTCGTCGTCCACGACACAGGCGAGATTGCGCGCGATCGGCACGCCAGTACCGATCGGCGCCTGCCCGGTGAGCTCGCCCGGCACCATTCCGAGGTCGCAGACACTGGTTGCCAGGGCGCGCTCGCTCAGACCGGCGCCCTGCACAAGCACCCACGCCCCGATGATCGCGCCGAGGAGCGCGTAGGTCATGTACGGCGTCCGAAGGTGCGGATTGTCGTCGCTGATCGGGATCATACGGTTCTCGCTGTCAGCCCAGCACGCTTACGCGCGTCGACTCTGCCATGTTGGCGCACTTCTCCGGTCCCGCCCTTGCTTGCCGACAGTACGGTTCTCTCGCGCCGGCGCCTCGGCGCCCCCGACCCTAACCTGAGGATTCAATGGCGGACAAGGTAATCGGTATCGACCTCGGCACCACGAATTCCGTCGTCGCGGTCATGGAAGGCGGCGACCCGGTCGTGATTCCGAACGCCGAGGGTGGGCGGGTCACCCCGTCCGTCGTCGGCTTCACCAAGGACGGCGAGCGTCTGGTGGGGCAGATCGCCAAGCGCCAGGCGGTCACCAACCCGCAGAACACCGTCTTCTCGATCAAGCGATTCATGGGGCGGAAGGTCGCCGAGGTTCAGGAGGAGATGAAGCGCGTCCCGTACAAGGTGGTGGCCGGCCCCACCGATGTGGCGGCCGTCGAGGTCCAGGGCAAGCGCTACACGCCCCCCGAGATCTCGGCGATGATCCTCCAGAAGATGCGGCAGACGGCGGAGGACTACCTCGGCCACAAGGTCGAGAAGGCCGTCGTGACGGTGCCCGCGTACTTCAACGACTCGCAACGGCAGGCCACCAAGGACGCCGGCAAGATCGCCGGCCTCGAGGTGCTCCGCATCATCAACGAGCCGACCGCGGCGGCACTCGCATACGGGCTCGACAAGAAGAAGGACGAGAAGATCGCCGTGTTCGACCTCGGCGGCGGCACGTACGACATCTCGATTCTCGAGCTCTACGACGTCGAGGGCGCGCGCCAGTTCGAGGTGAAGTCCACGAACGGCGACACGCACCTCGGCGGCGATGACTTCGATCAGCGCGTGATCGACTGGCTCGTGGGCGAGTTCAAGCGCGATCAGGCGATCGACCTCTCCAAGGATCCGATGGCGCTCCAGCGCCTCAAGGAGGCCGCGGAGAAGGCCAAGATGGAGCTGAGCACGACGCAGGCGACCGACATCAACCTGCCGTTCATCACGGCGGACCAGGCGGGGCCCAAGCACCTCAACTACTCGCTGTCGCGCGCCAAGTTCGAGCAGCTCGTCGACGACCTGATCCAGCGGACGATGCCGCCGATGGAGAAGGCGCTGAAGGACGCGGGACTCGAGCAGAAGGACATCGACGAGGTGATTCTCGTCGGCGGCTCGACGCGCATCCCGAAGATCCAGGAGATCGTCCGCAAGTTCTTCGGCAAGGAGCCGAACAAGGGCGTGAA
>CAYLPM010000373.1:0-6201 GCA_964385525.1 uncultured Gemmatimonadaceae bacterium | reverse complement strand
TCGCGCACCGCCGGATCGAGTTGCGAGACATCGTACGTCTCCAGGGCCAACCGGACATCATCGTAATGGTCGACCACGGCTTCCAGCGTCCGATATGCGCCGTTGTGCATGTACGGCGCGGTGAGCTCCACGTTGCGGAGCGGCGCGACCCGGAAGCTGAAGTGGAAGAACTGGTGCTCGTCGATCTCGCCGCGCCCGAGATCCAATGGTGCCGTGCCCGGCATCCCGGGCCCGATCTGCGGCACTCCGATGTTCGCGAACTGCTGCGCGCCGAGGAGCGGTCCCGAATGGCAGGTCGAACAGCGCGCGCGGCCGAAGAATAGCAAGGCTCCCTCCTTCTCCTCGGTCGTCAGCGCGAAGTCGTCGCGGGAGAGATACCGGTCGAAGGGCGAACCGGTCTTCGTGAGCTCCTCGAGCTGGAACGCGGCGATCGCGTTGGCCGCATCGCGGAACGACAGCAGTGCGCGGGGGATGTCCGGATACGCCGCCTCGAACAGCGCTACGTACGCCGGCACGTCCATCAGCCGGTGCATGATCGCGCGCCAGATCTCGGTCCACTGCTCGTCGGGAATCGAGGCCAGCTCGTTTTCACCGCCGAAGACGTCGCGATCGCCGGCGTCTCCGCGCATCTCCTGCCGGTTCGCCACCGGAAACATGGCCTGGACGGCAACGATGTTCGTGAGTCCCGAGGGCAGTGCCTCACCGGCCGGCGAGTGGAAGAACGACTGCATGCCGGAGATCCGGCCATCCCAGAGCGCATAGAAAACGCCCAGCCCCGAATTGAGCAGCGATGGCGCGTGTCGTGGGAGAAAGTCGCGGCCCGCTCCCGGCACGCGCGCCGCGCCCTCGCCGGTGCCACCCGTACCGACCGCCAGCGAGAGACCATCGCCGGCATGACCCGCGGGGCTGTGACACGTCGCACAGGACACGTCGCGGTTGCCGCTCAGAATCGGATCGAAGAACAGCGCTCGTCCGAGCTCGACCCGTGCCGGATCCTGCCTCGGCATCGGCAGGATCGGCACCGTTCCCCACCGGCCCAGCTCCTGCCGGAGACGCGCGTCGAGCGCGAGCGACGGCGGCTCCGTCGGCGGAATGTCCGCACCGCAGGCGGCGTGCACCACGACGAGCGCCACCAGCACCGGCCCCGAGACCATGGTCCTCATGTTGCCTCCGAGACTCACCAGAGCGGAAACGAGATCGAGATCTGGTGCGTGACGACGCGTACCTCGTCCAGCGACAAAGGCCCGCTCGGCGCGACGATGACACTGCGTCCGCTGCTCTGCAGGTCGCCGAACCCCGGGGGCGGCACGGGTCCCCCCCCGACGCCAGGACGCCCCGTTCCATTCGTCTGCCGGCCCGAGTAGCGAAGCTCCAGATCCGGAAAGCGAACGCTCAGCCCCCAGGTCGGCGTCCATTCCGTCCACCGCTCCTCGAGACCCCGCTCGGTGCCCGTGACGTTGTTCCGCTGCGCGAGCCAGTAGTGGATGGAACGAACCGCAAGCCCGAGCTGCAGCCCCGCGGTCGCCGTCTCGCCCATCGGGACGTCGCGATTCACGCCCAGTCGGGCCGCGACGTTGGCGAACGTGAAGTCGTTCTCGATGGTCTTGCCGCCCGGCGGGATGATGCTCCCGTCGCTCGTCTCGACCGGCTCGGCGGCATCGGCCCAGGTGTCGCTCCAGATCGGCTCGTAGACGACCTCCATCGCGAGCGTCGCCGGCCCCGTGGTGCGCGAGAGACCGACGCCGAGGTTGTACGCGTGCGAGTAGCCCGGATCCCGCGGGATGCTCATGATCTCGTAGTTCGGGATCTTCGGGTGCGACATCCGGTTCGCGGTGAAGATGCCGCCGAGCCGCCAGCCGGTCGTCGTCAGGGGGCGGGTGTACCGCACGTGCGCGCCCCATGTGTTGGTGCGATCGGGATTGTGCTCCAAACGCCGCACGCCCGCGAAGGTCTGCGCCACGGGATCCCAGGCCTGGTCGACGTAGGTGACGTCGTGCGCCATTCGATAGCGGTTGTGCACGACCACCGCCTCGAACGACCTCCCCTCCCATTGTCCGAGCAGGCCGACGCGCATGTCGAGCGCGCTGCCGTCCTGCCGGAGATGCTCGCTGCCGGCGTAGAGCAGCTCGACGCCATCGACGACGTTGAGGCCCGACCAGCGCAGGCTCGCGGCGACCGAGACGCCCGACTCGGAGAAATCGCGGCCGACCATGCCGAACGCATAGGTGTTGTGGCGGGAGCCGCTCTCGAGAATTGCCGCGGGCTCGGACACCCGCGGCGCGACGTCTGGCTCGACCAACGCGACCGGGACCGGGAACTGGCCCGGGAACGGCGGCGCGAGCTCGTCGATCTCCTGTGCGGCGAGGGAGACCGCGCCGAACCAACGGCCGGAGCGCGCAAGCACTCCCATCGGCAGCGTGCGTCCGCCTCCGGCATCGGACGATACGCTGTACAGTGCGGGAGAGCCGAAGATGTGTCCTCCGCGCGCACGGGCGCCCGTGGCCGGGTTCCGGAAGGGATCGAGGAGCGAGTCGTCGAGCGCGATCGAGACCCCGCCCATGCCGTCGTTCCTCGAGGGGAAGACGGCGAACTGCTCGCCTTCGGCGATCGGAACACTCTTGATCGAGATGAGCTGGGCGGAGAGCGGAAGGGCCGCGACGCCCACGGCGCTCACGCCGAGTGCGAGCGCGGGCAGTAAACGGCGGCGGCACTGGGCGGTGGCGGGCAACGCACTGCGACCGATCATCGAGCACCTCGCTGGGACGAGCCAGTTACCTCAACCTCGAGGTCCGGCCCGCGGTCACATGTCCCAGCGCGCGGAGTCACGCCGCACCCACGCCTCGACACGCGCCATTCGGCCTCCTCGTCCCTGGTCGTGCTCGGCACTCCGAGGGTAACCGACCGTCCGCGGGCAGCTCACCGCCGGTCCGCCGCCCGTCAGCGCTTCCACAGGCCGGGATGGAACAACAGCAGCACCGTATAGATCTCGAGGCGACCGACGAGCATGAGGAAGGTCAGCAGCATCTGCCCGGCCCAGGGCACGTCGGCGAAGTTGGACGCGGGGCCCAGCTCGGCGAGCGCCGGCCCGACGTTGCTCAAACTCGTGGCCGCCGCCCCCGCCGCGGCGGGGAGCGAGAGGCCGAGCATTGCCAGTCCCAGAGTGCCGAGGCCGAAGATCAGCATGTAGAGCAGCACGAACCCGAGCACGTTGAGCATGACGTGCTCGTGAACCACGTGTCCGCCGATCTTCGGCAGCAGGATCGCGCGCGGATGCAGCTGTTTCCGTATCTCGAGCCCGGCCTGTTTGAGCACGAGCAGCACACGCACCGTCTTCATGCCGCCGGACGTGGATCCCGCCATCCCGCCGACGAAGAACAGCAGCAGCAGCACGAGCTGGGCGCCGGGCACCCAGCGCGCGTAGTCGACGCTGGCATAGCCGGTGGTGCTCACGACCGACATGGTCTGAAAGGCGGCGTCGCGAACGAGTCGTTCGAGCCCGTACGCCGGCTCCCGGATCATCAGGGCCACGAGCAGCGTGCCGCCGACGATTACTCCCGTGTACAGCCGCCATTCGGGATCGCGCAGGTAGGCGCGTGGGCCGCGCGACATCGCCCGATAGTGGAGGGTGAAGCTGGTCCCGGCGAGATACATGAACGCGATCGTCACCCACTGGATGTACGGTGAGAACGCGCCCATCGAGGCGTTCCGCGTCGAGAATCCGCCGGTGGGCATCGCCGTGAAGGCGTGGTTGACGGCGTCGAGGACGGTCATGCCGCCCGCCATGTAGAGCGCGATCAGCACTCCGGTCAGCGCCGCATATACCACCCACAGCAACTTCGCCGTCTCCCGGATCCTCGGACGCAGCCGCTCGGTGGTGGGTCCCGGCGCCTCGAGCCGGAAGAGCTGCATCCCGCCGATCCCGAGATACGGAAGCACCGCGACACCGAGGACGATGATCCCCATGCCGCCCAGCCACTGGGTGACGCTGCGCCACAGCAGAATGCCTTGCGGCACGACCTCGATGTCCCGCAACACCGACGATCCGGTCGTGGTGAACCCCGACATCGACTCGAAGAACGCGGCGATGGGATCGACCAGCACGCCGGCGAAGATGAACGGCAGGGCGCCGACCAGCGCGACGGCAGTCCATGAGAGCGACACCATCACGAAGGCTTCGCGGAAGCTGATGTCGTCGGGCACCCGCGTGAATCGGCGGCACAGCCCGCCGATCAGCCCCGCGATCAGCGTCGTGAGCAGCAGCGGGAGAAACGAGCCATCGCCCAGCAGCAGGCCGACGGCGGCGCACGCGGCCAGCGCGCCCGCGACCCCGATCAACACCGTACCGACGAGATGCGTGACGTCGACGAGACTGAGCAGCCGCCGGCTCTCAGGCAAAGATCGCCTCGATCTTCCCGAGCATTTCCGGCAGCACGAACACGATCGCGCGATCGCCGATGCGGAGCGAGTCCTTGCCGCGCGGGATGATCACGCGCTCGCCGCGGATGATCGCCCCGACGAGGCTGCCGTCCGGAAAGCTCACCGTTTCCAGTGGCTGGCCGGCCCACGGGAAGCGCGGTGAGACGTCGAACTCGATCCCCTGCGCCGTGGTCCCCTTGAGTGTCGCGACGGCGAGCACTGAGCCGCGTCGCACGTAGCGGAGGATCGCGTTGACCGCGGCCATGCGCGGGGAGACCGCGGCATCCACGCCAACCCGGGAGACGAGCGGTATGTAGTCGAATCGATCGATCAGGGAGACGACCTTGCGCGCGCCGAGATTCTTCGCCAGCAGGCACGATAGCAGGTTGGTCTCATCGCTTCCGGTGTACGCCACGAAGCCGTCGGCCTCCCCGATGCCCTCCATCTCCAGCAGCTCCATGTCGGTCGCATCCCCGTGGAGGATGAGCGTCTTCCGCAGAGTCTCGGCGAGCGTGACGGCGCGGTCGCGATCGGCCTCGAGGATCGTGCTTCCGATCCGATGCTCCTCCAGGAGGCGCGCGAGGAACACGGCCTCGCG
Source organism: uncultured Gemmatimonadaceae bacterium (assembly GCA_964385525.1). Taxonomy (GTDB): domain Bacteria; phylum Gemmatimonadota; class Gemmatimonadetes; order Gemmatimonadales; family Gemmatimonadaceae; genus DATKCV01. The sequence continues at coordinate 1,187 of CAYLPM010000373.1, read as the reverse complement.
GCTGCCGCCGGCGATGATCACGCGCCTGAGATTGAAGCGCTCGTAGCCGGCGAGTGGAAGGACATCGGCGAAGTGATGTGGCTCGCCGAGGATGTAGGCGAGGTCTCCCGGCATGAGGCGGGTAGCGCCGCTCGGGATGATCGTCTTCCCTTCCCTGGCGATGGCCACGATGAGCGCGCGCACGTGCGGCGCGAGCCTGGCTATCTCGAGGATCCGCTTGCCGGCGACGGGCGCATCCGCCTTGACGCGCACCCCGATGAGCTGCACGGCGCCGCCCTCGAACTGCGCGAACTCGGTCGCCGCGGCGCTCTGCAGCAGCTCGTAGGTCTCGAGCGCGCACTCACGCTCGGGATTGATCATCAGATCGACGCCAAGTCGTTCCGGCGGGAGGATGCCCGTGTGATCGTAGTAGTCGGGCTTGGACACGCGCGCGATGCGCGTCTTCACGCGGTACTGCGCCGCGGACAGACACGCGATGAGATTGATCTCGTCCTGGCTCGTGACGGCGAGCAGCAGGTCGGCCTTCTCGATCCCCGCCTGCTCGAGCGTGGTCAGGCTCGCCCCGTTGCCCTCGATGATGAGGGCGTCCATGGAATCCTGGAGGACGCGAGCACGTGCCCGATCGGCCTCGATGATGACGACATCATGGTGTTCCGCGGCGAGCTGCTGCGCCACATGGAAGCCGACATCGCCGGCACCCAGGATCAGAATACGCACGGTGGGAGGAGCGTCTCGCGGGTTTCGGGAGGGAAGCGGCCGAGGGGAACCCGTCCGGCCACGCGGAGCATAGCGAGACGAGGCTCGGCGGGGAAGGACGCCGTACACGTCCCGGCCCGTTCGCCCGCCGACGGTTCCCGTGCGGGGCGGCGGCCTTCGCCCGGCGTCAGTCGCTGCGGCCGCTCCGATAGAACTCCTCGATGCACGACGTCACGAGTCGCGAGCGCAGTGCTTCCGCGTTCACCTCCGGCGGCAGCGCGCGTCGCCTGCCGATGATCTCCTCGCAGATCATCTTGAAGGCGACGACGAACTGCTCCGGCCGCATCGCGTTGGACCTGGCTTCCGCACACAGCGCGCGCAGTGCCCCGGGAAGCTCGTCCGGCTCGGCGGCCCCGTTCACATGCCGGTCGATCGCGCGGCGCACCGCCGCGGCGCACTCCGAAGAGAGCATCGGCCCGGCGGCCGCGTCG
>CAYLPM010000372.1:0-7073 GCA_964385525.1 uncultured Gemmatimonadaceae bacterium | reverse complement strand
GCCGCGGGAGGTCACCCGGCATTGACTGCAGGTCAACAAACATTGACCGCAGAGGAACGCGGAGAACGGAGAGGAACGCAGAGGACGGCACACCGGACGGAGGTCGGCCCGCCACGAGCCCGGAGGAATGCTTTGGAGACGACCTCGGGACGCAATGACTTCCCGAGGTCGTTCAAGATCGCGCAACACATCTTCGAGCGTGTCGCGGTGGAGCGCATGATACACTCCCTCGCCGGCAGCATCCACAATCAAGAATTCCCGGCTCGTTGCGACCGGAACCTGACCCGGTGTGGAGTCCTCTGCGATCCTCCGCGCGGACCTCTGCGATCCTCCGCGGTTCAATGCGGTTCAATGCCGTTCGACTCGCGATCAAGAGCTCGGACTCGGTCCACTGGCGCGTCCCTGCCCCTACGGCGTCAGCGGCCCGCGCTCCCGGAGTCGCGCGATCCACAACCCGCTGTTCATGTCGGGGATGAAGATCAGATCGTTCTTCACCACCACCCCCCAGGTCATGGCGGCGTTCGGGACGCGCCCCGCCGGATCGATCGGCATGAACGCGGCGATCTCGCGACCCTGCGCGCGCAAGTCGCCGCGCAGCTCGCCCGAAACGTCGAACGCCCGGAAACCACCGTTGTAGACGCCCATGTAGAGCGTGTCGCCGGCGACCCAGATGTTGTGCACGCCGCCCACCTCGGGCTCGTACCACGCCACCGCCCGCGGACGCTCGAGGTCCGAGACGTCGAGCACCTGGAGATTGCCGAACGCGCGCGTGGCGCCCGACGAAAGCCGCTGGAGGTCTTCCAGCCCGAACACTTCGTCGGCGATGAACAGATACTTGCCGTGCCGCCACGCCGTGTGCGTCCCGCGAATGAAGCCCGTGCCCGTCTCGCGCTCCACGGTTCGATACATCGCGTCGAGGTCGTACTTGAACTGCGACACGAACTGCGGGTTGGACGGCGAACCTCCCTTCACGCCGTTGCCGACATCGAGGATCACCAGACCGTCGTTCCAGTAGCTGAGATAAGCGAGCCCGTCCTGAACGTCCACGTCGTGGAGCATCCGGCCGGCATCGGTGCGCGGCGTTCGCCACTGCGCGACTTCTCTCGGCCGTTCCGCGTCCGTGATGTCCACGATGTGAATCGCGCCCGTGCCGTCGTTGGTCAGGAAGACGTGCGTGCCGAAGCGCGGCTGGTGGTACACGAACGCCGAGTGGACGCCCGCCGTGACACCGTCCGTGAACAACGCGACTTCCTTCGGATGCGCGGGGTCTTCCAGGGAGACGATCCCGATGCCGTTCCGCCGGTCGGCCGCTCCCTCGCGCGTATAGACGAGGTACCGCCCATCGGGCGTCGACATAAGATCGTTGACGCTGCGCATGCTCCCCATCACCGAGTCGGTGATGAACGGATTCGCCGGATCGCTGATGTCGACGACGTAGAAGCGGTCGAGGCCGAGGGCCGTGCCCAGATACGCATACCGGCCGTTCGGATGCACCCAGACCTCGGACGTCGCGCCGTGGGACATCGGGACGCGACCCACGACCTCGGCCACCCGCCGGACGTCGCGTTCGCCGACCGTCACGACGGCGGTCGCGGAGTGATCGCCGAAGTTCGCGGTGACGGTGTACTCGCCAGGCGAGTAGCCGACGAACGCGCCGTCGGCGCCGATCCACCCTTCGCCGGGCGCGAGGCTCCACGCGGGCGTGAGCCCGGCGATCGCCCGGCCGGCGCGATCCCGCACCGTCGCGCGAAACGCGACGACGTCGCCGGTGCGAGCGGTCGTCGTCGCCGGTGCGACCTCCACCCCGCTCACCGTCGCCGCCACGACCTCGACCGGGAGCGACTCGCTCGCTCGCCCCGCACCGGCCGTGATCGTCGCCCGGCCGGCCGCGATCGCCGTCAGCATCCCGTTGTCATCGACGCGCGCGACGGTCGGGGCTGAGCTGCGCCACGCGACGCGATCGGCGCGCTCGTCTCCCGCGGCGGAGAACGCTCGCGCCGCGAGCCGCACACGCTGGCCCGCGAGCAGCCGGCCCGGGCGCGGCTCTACCGCAATGCGCGTCGCCGGCCCCGGCAGCATCTCGACGTCCAGTCGCTCGATCACGGGCCGCTCGCCCGGAACGATCGCGATCACCGCTACCGGCACCGTGCCCACCGCGCCCGACGTGATGAGTCCCGACGTATCGACCGACGCCTCGAAGAACCCGCCGGCCGGCACGAACCGAATGCTCGCGTTCCGCACCGGACGCCCCGACGCGTCCAGCGCCTGTGCCGAGAGCCGTAGCGTGTCCCCCACGATCATCGTCCGCTGCGCCGGCGAGACGACGATGCGCGCGACGGTCGGAGAAGAGGCAGGCTGCTGCTGAAGGACGGCGACGAGGGCAATGATGGGTAGCACGTGATGACTCCCGACTGATGGACTGTGGGCGACTGCGCTCGCGCGGGTCAGCCGCGCAACTCCGGCAGATCCCGATATAGCTCCAGGGATGCCGGATTCGCCAATGCGTCGATGTTTCGGACGGCGCGGCCGTGGATTACCTCGCGAACGGCGAGCTCGGTGATCTTGCCGCTGATCGTCCGCGGGATGTCGGCGACCTGCACGATCACCCCGGGGACGTGATGCGGGCTGGCCTGCTCGCGAAGCCGGCGTCGAATCCGGTCGCGCAGGGAATCGTCGAGCACCATCCCATCGCGAAGCCGGACGAAGAGCACCACCCTGGTATCGCCGGGCTCCCCGCCCGGGATGTCCTGCCCGACGGCCAGGCACTCGACGATCTCCGGGAGCTGCTCCACCTGGCGATAGATCTCGGCCGTGCCGATCCGGACGCCGCCCGGATTCAGGGTGGCATCGCTGCGGCCGTGGATCAGCAATCCACCGTGCGACGTCAGCTCGGCCCAGTCGCCGTGGCGCCACACGCCGGGAAAGGTCTCGAAGTAAGCGGCACGATACTTCGCGCCGCCGGCATCATCCCAGAACGCGACCGGCATGCTCGGAAAGGGTCGCGTGCACACGAGCTCACCCGGCGCGCCGCGCACCGGCCTTCCCGCCTCGTCGAAGACGTCGACCGCCATGCCCAGCCCCCGCGTCTGCATCTCGCCGCGCCACACCGGAGCCATCGGATTGCCCAGCGCGAAGCAAGAGATGAGATCGGTGCCGCCGCTGATGTTGCACAGCCGGACATCGCGCTTGATGTCGCGATGGACGTAATCGTAGCTGTGCGCCGCCAGCGGGCTCCCGGTGGAGAGAATCGCCCGCAAGGAGCCCAGGTCGAAGTGCTCCGCCGGCCGCACGCCAGCCTTCTCGGCGAGCGCGAGGTATTTGGCGCTCGTGCCGAAGACCGTCAGCCGCTCCTGCTCCGCCATCCGCCACAGGATGTCCGTCTCGGACGGGAGCGGCGCGCCGTCGTAGAGGACCACGGTCGCCCCGACGGCGAGCGCGCTCGCGAGCCAGTTCCACATCATCCACCCGCAGGTGGTGAAGTAGAACACCGCGTCTCCGGGACGCACGTCGGTGTGCAGCACGTGTTCCTTCAGGTGCTGGAGGAGCGTGCCGCCGGCGCCGTGCACCATGCACTTCGGCAATCCGGTCGTCCCCGAGCTGTACATGATGTAGAGCGGGTGGTCGAAGGGGAGCCGTGCGAACCGGAGCGCCTCCCCGCCATCCGATGCAGCGCCTTCGGCGGCGAACGCATCCCACGCCACCGCGCGCGCGATCTCCTCGGCACCGCCGCTGCCGCCATGCGTGATCATGACGACCCGCGCCACGCCGGGGAGCGCCTCCACGATCTCGCGAACCCGCGACCGGCAGTCGATCCGCTTACCCGCGTAGGTGTAGCCATCGGCGCAGATCAGGACACGCGGCGCGATCTGCCCGAAACGATCGAGCACACCGCGCACCCCGAAGTCCGGTGAGCAGGAGGACCACACGGCGCCGAGGCTGGTCGTGGCAAGCATGGCGATGGCGGCTTCGGGAATGTTGGGCAGGAACCCCGCGACCCGGTCGCCCGGCCGCACACCGGACGCGCGAAGCGCGGCGGCGACGCGTGCCACCTCGCGGCGGAGCGCGCCGAACGTCAGCGACCGCTCACGCCCGCGCTCCGTCCACGACACCAGCGCGATCGCCTCGTCGTGCGCACGCAGCAGGTTCTCGGCGAAGTTGAGCCGGGCGCCGGAAAACCAGCTGGGGCCGAGCTCCGGATCGGGGGGCGCCATGCGATCCAGGCCGCGCACGATCTCGTCCCACGGCTCGCCGTTCGGCCGCTCGTCGGAGATCACGCCGCAGAATCGCCACACCTCCGGCCAGAACTCCTCCGGATGCGCGACCGACCAGTCGTACAGCGTCTCGTACGAGGCGACGCCCGACCGGCGTCCGTGCGGAGCGTCGGCGATCCGCCGCACGAACGCGGCCATTCGCGAGGCGGTGACCTCAGCGAGCGGTGGAACGTAGAGCGGCGCGCGCGGATCGACACCCCCCGCGGCGCGGGTCACCGGGTGCTCGCGGACACGGCGACGGCGTCCCCGCGTGTCGGCCTCACCGCCGTCACGCAGTCGGACCTCCGTGTCATGGCGTCAATTGAGACTTCGGCAGAATGCGTACGACCCATAGCCCGTTGTGGAGATCGTTCACGTACGCGAGCCCGTCCCGCACCACGACGCCCCACGTCATCGCCGCGTTCGGCACGAAGCCATCCAGGTCGGCGGGGTTGAGGTGCGCGATCTCCCGTCCCTGTGCGCGCAGATCGCCGCGCAGCTCACCGGAGATGTCGAACACGCGGAAGCCCGCGTTGTAGGCGCCCATGTACAGCGTGTCGCCGGCGATCCAGACGTTGTGCACGCCGCCGAACTCGGGCTCGTACCACGCGACCGAGCGCGGGTTCTCCCAGTCGCTCACGTCGATCACCTGCAGCCGGCCGTAGGCGCGGCTCGCCGCCGCATCCTTCACCCTGCCCTGGTGCGGACCCGCCGGGAACACCTCGTCGGCGATGAAGACGTAGTCGCGGTGCCGCCACGCCGTGTGCGTCCCGCGAATGAAGCCGGGACCCGCCGTCGCCTCGACATCGCGGTACAGCGCGTTGAGATCGTACTTGAACTGCGACACGAGCTGCGGATTGTCCGGTGAGCCGCCCTTCAGGCCGTTGCCGACATCGAGCACCACGAGCCCGTCGTTCCAGTAGCTCAGGTACGCCAGCCCATCCTGCACGTCGATGTCGTGCAGCGTGCGGCCGGCCTCCGGCCGTCCCTCCGTGCGCCACTGCGCGACTTCCTTCGGCTGATACGGGTCGCCGATGTCGATCACGTGCATCGCGCCGGTGCCGTTGTTGGTGAGATAGACGTGCGTCCCGTGCGCCGCCTGCTGGTAGACGAAGGCCGAGTGCACGCCGGCCGTCACGCCCTCCGTGAACTCCGCGATCTTCATCGGGTGGCGCGGATCCTCGAGCGACGCGATAACGATTCCGTTCCGCCGGTCGGCCGCGCCCTCGCGCGTGTGCACGAGGAACTTCCCGTCCGGCGTCGTCATGACGTCGTTCACCCGTCGCGTGTTCGCCATCAGTGAGTCCGTGACGGTGGGGCTCGACGGGTCGCTGATGTCGATCGCGTACATGCGATCGCCCCCGCGCCCGGTGCCGAGGTACGCCACGGCGCCGTTGGGGTGAACCCACACCTCCTCGGTGCTGAAGAGAGTACGCGGCAGTCGTCCCACCACCTCGAGCGGCCGGCGCACGTCGCGCGGCTCGAGCCGGATCACGGCGTCGGCGCTGCGATTCCCGTAACTCGCCGTGACGAGATACTCGCCGGGCTCGTAGCCGACGAAGCTGCCGTCGGACTCGATCAGCCCCTTGCCGGGCGAGAACGTCCAGGCCGGCGAGATGCCCGCGATCGCGCGCCCCCCTGCATCCTTCGCGACCGCTTCGAACCGGATCACGTCGCCTTCACGCCCCGTCGCGCGGGAGGGCGTGACCTCCACCGACGCGATCGTGTTGGCGATGACCTGCACCGGCAACGTGGCGCTCGCGCCTCCGGCGGTCGCCGTGAGGGTGGCGCGTCCGGCGGCCACCGCGGTCACGTAGCCGTCCTCGCTGATACGTACGATGGTCGGCGCCGAGGAGCTCCACGCGATGCGGTCGTCGCGCGCATCGCCGGCGGCCGAGAAGGAAGCGCCGCCGAGCCGGATGCGCTGGCCGGCCACGAGCCGATCGGGGCGCGGCGTGATCTCGACGCGGGCGGCCGGCCCCGGGAGCATGCGGATCTCGATACGCTCGGCGAACGGTCGCGATCCGGTGACGAGTGCGACCACGCTCACCGGAACGGTCCCCGTCGAGCCGGACGTGATCAGGCCGCTCGGATCCACCTCGGCCTCGAAGCCTCCGCCGACCTGGAGGAAGCGGAACTCGACGGCCGGTACCGGCTGGCCGGCGGCGTCGAACGCCTGCGCCGAGAGGCGCATCGTGTCGCCGGCGGTCATCGACCTGTTGGCCGGCATGATCGCGAGGCGCGCGACGGGCGAGGCGGGCGCGGAGGCGGCGGGGACCTGCGCACCGGCCTGGGGCGCGAGGAGTACGAAGAGCGCGAAGAGCGCGAAGAGGGAGCGGAGGGGCATCTGATTTACGATGAAGGTGTGCGGTCGAAGGTTCGGGGTAGCCCCCGCCTCAGCTTCCGGCTGGCAAGCTGGCCGACCGTCGAGCTCGCGGGTTGGATCCCCCTCCCGGTCCCCGGACCGTCGTCGGCCCTCAATACCCAGCCGGTCCCAGTCACGTTCCCGTCGGCCGCCTCGGCGGCTTGATGAGCGCCGGCAGCGAGATGAGCGCCCACACGCTCTCCAGCAGGATGAACCCCCATCGACGGTCCACGACCGCGACCCAGAGGAGAAGCGACGATCCCGCGAAGTTGAGGAAGCTGTAGAGGCGCTGCTCCCGCGTGAGCCAGCCGAGCTGGTAGCCGGCGTAGGCGGCGAGCACCATGACGGCGCCCGCGACCGCGATGATCTGGTCGATGATCCGTTGATCCATCGTGGGGGTTCCGTGAGATTGCGTACGTATGGGGTGGACTCGTCTCTCGCTCGGCCTTCTCGCGCGC
>CAYLPM010000371.1:0-2849 GCA_964385525.1 uncultured Gemmatimonadaceae bacterium | reverse complement strand
CTGACGATCGCGCACACGTCCACCGGGACGGATCCGCTCTTCCTCTCGAGCTCGGACATCCGCGGCAGCGAGATCCGCGGCCTTCGCACGCCCCGCTCGTCGGCGACGTCGTACTCGCTGCTCGCCCGGCGCACGACGCCGTTCGCCAACCGCTGGGTCGGCGCGCTGGTGAACGATCTCGCCGTGAGCTCGAGCTGGTCCACGGCCGACTCTCGCAGCGAGTACGGCTCGGGTGACACGAAGGCGTGGTCCGTGGGCGCGGACTGGAACATCGCCTCACGGGAGCGGACCATCGGGCTGCCGGAGTGGATGACGAATGCTCTCGACGCGCTCCCGACCTGGCTGCGGGAGTCGCAGCTGATCGAGGGCGCGCGCAACGGGCGGATGCGCTGGTCGCCGACGACGATCCGCGTGACCAGCGGGCTCGCGCGCACCGACGACCGGCGGCTCAGCTACTTCAAGCCGGTCGGCGCGCCGGACGACGATCCGCGGCTGAGCGTCGGGCTCAGTCACATCTGGCGCAACGCCGGCGTGATCGAGCTGCAGCCGACGACGAGTCTCGCGCTGCGCTGGAACATCCTTTCCCTCCGCGATCTGCGCGACTACGGCGATTCGACCGAGACCGGTCGCGCCACGGGCGATGAGCGCGGCGCGTTGCTTGGCCTGGGCGTCGGCTTCGAGCGCGAGCGCATCATGGGCAGCGGGATCACCTGGACGCCGGCGGTGAGCAACTGGCTGCGTCCGCGGTTCACCTGGAGCACGAGCTTTTCGATGCGCCGCGATCCCAATACGCGCACGCTGATCGAGACCGGCGACGGCGACATGGTGCTGCCGCGCCGGCTCAACAGCCAGCAGCTGATGACCGTCGGCACGTCGTTCGATCTCGCGGCGTTGATCAAGAACCTGCTTCCCGACACGACGCTCGCATACCGGCCCGGACTGCGCCGCGTGCTCGACGCGCTGCTGCCGATCGATGCCGGGCTGGATCGCAGCGTGCTCTCGGCGTTCGATCGGATCGCCGGGTCGCCGTCGATCGGGTACCAGTTCGCGTTCGGCGGCGTCGAGGGCTTCCGTTCGATCGATGGCCGCCTCGCGACGAGCGCCGGGGTCACGCACACGACGACGCTCGGCGGCGGGTTGCGGCTGCCGCTCGGGTTCACGGTGACGAATCGCTTCCGCCGGGTCGAGGGGCGGAACTGGACACGCCGGTTCGACGACACGCACGCGCTGGTGCACACGGAGAGCGTGGCGCTCCCCGATCTGGGCGTCCGGTGGAGCTGGAGTCCATCGATGCTCGGCATGATCGTGAGCGGGATCGGCGCCCAGGCGGGGTTGCGGAAGGTGGAGTCGCGCTCGTTCGTGCCCACCGGATTGGGCGGCGTGCCCGAGCGCACGCTCTCGGAGGTGCGACAGATCCCGGTGAGCGGTTCGATCACGTGGGCGTTCCTGCGCGGTCTCGGCACGTCGGCGTCGTACACGCTGACGACGCGCGATGAGGCACGGCCCGGCAGCACGGGCGAGTCGAGCACCGAAGACATGGCGTTCGATGTGTCGGGCAGCGTGCCGGTGCCGGACCGCTTCGATCTGCGGAGCGACCTCCGCCTGCGAGTGGGGTATCAGGAGAGCCGCACCGAGAGCTATGTTCTGAGCGCGACCTCGGGGAATCGCAGTCGGCTCACCGACAATGGTCGGCGGGCGTTCAACCTGAACGCGGACACCGACGTCGCGGAGAATCTCACCTTCAGCCTGCAAGGCGCGCGCGTGCTGACATTCGACGACAACCTCGGCCGGCGGTTCACCCAGACCGTCTTCTCGGCCGTTCTCCAGATGCAGTTCTTCGGCGGGGAGCTCCGGTGAGGATGCTCGCCTTCCTCTGCTCGCTCGTTCTCGTCGCCGGCTCGTGCGAGCAGCTCGGCCTCAATGGCGGAGCCGAGACGGCGTTCGACGGGGAGGCCGCGCTACGCTACGCGCAGGAGCAGGTGGACTTCGGCCCGCGCGTGCCGGGCACCGAGGGGCACCGCCTCGCCGGCGACTGGATCGTGGAGCAGATGCGCGCGCGCGCAGACACGGTGATCGTGCAGGAGTGGAAGCACGTCGCGTCGACCGGGGATACGCTCCCGATGCGCAACATCCTCGCGCGTATCCGGCCCGAGCTCCAGCAGCGCGTGCTCTACATCGCGCACTGGGACACCCGGCCGATCGCGGAGAACGCGGACCGCCGCGAGGATCGCGACACGCCGATTCCCGGCGCCAACGACGGCGCGTCGGGCGTGGGGCTGCTGGTCGCGGTCGCGGACGCGCTGATGCAGACGCCGCCGCAGTTCGGCGTGGATCTGCTGTTCGTGGATGGCGAAGATTACGGCGACTTCAACGCCGATCGCGATGTGCTGCTCGGGTCGAAGTACTTCGCGGCGAACCCGCCGTCGGAGGGATACCGTCCGCTGTTCGGCGTGGTGTGGGACATGGTGGGCGCGGACGGCGCGACGTTCCACCAGGAGGGCTACTCGATCCAAGGCGCGCCCGAAGTGGTGACGCGGGTGTGGCAGAAGGCGGCGGACCTCGGCTACTCGCGCTACTTCGTGCAGCGCGCGGGCGGCCCGATCACGGATGATCACCTGCCGTTGCTCGAGGCGGGGATGCGGGTGATCGACGTGATCGACATCGATGGGAACGGACGGATCCGGTATCCGCATCATCATCGGCTGTCGGACACGATGGACAAGTTGTCGGCGCGCACGTTTCAGGTGGTGGGGGATGTGGCGACGGCGCTGGTGACGCCATAGGCGAGGCTCAGGGTGCGCTGCAGGGAAGGACGGCGCAACGGATTAGGGGCGGCAGGGAAGGACGGC
>CAYLPM010000370.1:0-1539 GCA_964385525.1 uncultured Gemmatimonadaceae bacterium | reverse complement strand
CGTCGGGCCCGAGCGACCGGGCGCGACCGGCTCGTCCGACCTGGCGGTCTTTTTGACTCGATGTTTGGGCGTTCGGGAACGACTCATGGGTGCTCCAAGGATCGTCAAATCGCGCGCGACCGGTGGCCGGTGAGAGATGTTGTCCAACCATCGCCCCTTGTGCAACTGGACGGCCACCCGAACGCCAGCGTGGGGAAGCTGGCGGAATTCGGGAGCGTGCTGCGCCTGCGGGAGGAGGCGCGGGATGCCTGGGGGACTTGTCCTGGCCGAACTACCGTGATCTCCAGGAATCCACGACCGACATCTTCGCGAACCTGGCGGCATCCTCGGCGAAGAACGTCGCGAACGAATTGCGGTCGCGACTCAGGAGCCCGGGAGATCCGCTCCGAATGCGCGGGCGCGACGCTCGTGCATCCATTGAGGTCGCTCCAGGAACAGTGATGTGCTCAGCGCTCCCCCGGTGATCAGGGTGGCGGACCGTCCGTGCCACATCCGCTGGCGGGCAGTCGGGCTCCCCCGCGTGCCGCATCGACCACATCCCTGATCGCCTTCACCACCGCGCCAGGCTCGAACAGATGGATCTCGTGCCCCGCGCCGGCCACGATGCAGTGGTATGAATCGGTGGACAACCGCGCGACGTCGGCGTGCGCGGCCTCGCGATCCGGATTCGAGTCGCTGCCTCGGCTCAGCACGACCACAGGGAGGCTGGCGAGCGGATGCTCGGTCGCGCCACGCAGGCTGTCCAGTCGGGCCAGGAAGCGCCGTTCGCTCTCTCGCGCGGCCGCAATTAGCTCCGGGCCGACCGTGTCCGGCACGGACGCGATGAGCTTCTCGTCGAGCATGATCCGCACGCGGTACAGCTCGGGCGGCAGCCGGTCGAACGGCTCGCCGGTCTGCGGTCGCCGGCGCGGCACGGCCACGGGCATCGTCGGATTCGTCGCGCGCAGCTCCTGCGCCGTCACTTTCGCGATCGGCACGGTGCGACCTTCGATCACGGTGAAGAGCCGATCCTCCGCCGAGGGATCCACGAAGACCATGCCCACGACCTCCAATGGATGATCCGCCTGGTAGGCGCGGATGAACAGTCCTCCGCGGGACGCGCCGACGAACACGTAGGGCGGACGCTCGCCCGAGGCGCGAAGCAGCCGGTGGAGGTCCCGCGCGGTATTGACCCGACTCTCGAGTGTTCCGGCGTCGCTCCAACCCATCCCGGCCCGGTCGTACGAGCAGACGCGGGTCGTGGCGGCGAGCTCGCGCTGCACCAGCGTCCAGTCGATGGCGAACGACGATGCGCCCGCCTCGAGCACGACGGTCGGCGAGCCAGAGCCGCTGCAGAGGATGTGCAATCGGCGCCCGCCGACATCGATGAGTCGACCGGGAGCCGGCGGCAGTTCCGGTGATTGGGCGTGCAGCGCCGATGCGGCGAAGCACATTCCGATCAGGCACAGGGCGCGCATGGCAACCGTCCCGTGAGGTTGGCGAGTCGAGACGATCATGTGCTCTCCCCGCCTGAGCGGCCGTCGCCGCGGGACGCGACCA
>CAYLPM010000369.1:0-10927 GCA_964385525.1 uncultured Gemmatimonadaceae bacterium | reverse complement strand
GAACTGGGCGCCTCGTTCCCTGCGCTCCATCGGATCGACGCGATCTCGTCCACCGCGGTCTGGATCGTCGGGGACGGCGGCATCGTGCTCACCTATGTACCACAGCTGCCGTGATCGTCACCACTGAGGATTCGGACGTGCAACCGATACGACATCGATTCGCCCGGCGCCTTCGCGCGCTTCTCGCCCTCGCCGCGCTGCCGCTGGTTCCCGGCGCCGCAGAGGCCCAGCTCGTCGTGGCCTGCGACTTCGACATCGCGGACCACCTCGGATCGTACATCTGGGGGGGCGTCGCCCACCTCACGGGGCGATCCTCCGCCAGTACCCAGATCGCGGAGTTCTACCTCATCAACGGCAACAGCCAGTCGTCGGACGTCGATGAGGATGGCTACTCGACGACCTGCGATTACGACAACCTGTTCATTCCGGATGATCTGCGCGTCAACCTGACCAACGTCGAAGACCCATCGCTCGCGATCCCGGCGCAGAACATCATCATCACGAACCTGCCGCGGACGCTGGCCAACGGGGCGACGGCGCGCGTGAACGTGTACGTCGAGATTCCGCCGGGCACGGTCGCCGGCACCTACATCGGCCAGTTCCAGATCCGTGACAGCGTGCCGGACACGGATCCGACGGCGCCCACGGTGAGCCCGACGGGCGATCTGCTGAACCTCGACATTCTCCGGGTCGAAGTCACGGTTCTCGAAGACCGCGGGATCACGGTGGTCGACCCCGAGGAAGACATCCCGCTCGACTCGGTGGTGATCCGCGCGCGCGCGGGCCAGACCGGCACCGGCGTCTTCCGCCTCGCGAACGCCGGCAACACGCAACTCAACGACGTCCGTCTGACGGCGTCGGATCTGCGATCCGAGAGCGCCGTGGGCCTGGTGATTCCCGCCGCGAACGTCTCGTTCTCGCTGCCGACCCTTGCCTCGGTGGGCGTCGGCGACACGGTGCGCTTGACCGTCTCGGTGCGGGTGCCGCGCGGATTTCTCGGCGGCCGGTACCGCGGCTACATCACCGTGCACGCGCAGGGCGTGCCGCAGCAGCAGGTGCCGCTGATCGTGATCGTGACGAGCACGCGCGGTATTCTGTTCACGGACAATCCCATCCGCGGTGGCAGCGGCACGGTCGCGCGCATCGCGTTCAACGGCGACCCGGGGACGGACTATCACCTCGCGGTCTACGACATGTTGGGACTGCTCGTCTGGACGGACGACGGCAGCGTGTTCCCCGGCGTGGGCGGGTCGGCCGCCGATCCCACGGCCGGCGCCGACTTCGCGGTCAACTACATCTGGCCGCTCACCAACGGGGTCGGTGAGGACATCGCCGCCGGCGTGTACCTGGTCGTGGTTGAGTCGATCGTGAACGGGCAGCGTCAGCTCGCTCAGGAAAAGCTCATGGTCATTCGCTAAAGGACTCGGACCAATGAGAGCTCTGATTTGCAGCGCGACGCTGCTGCTCATGCTGGTGGCGTCGACCGTCCCCGCCCAGGGAACACGCGTCGGCGAAGACCCCGTCGACTTTCCCGGCGGCGACCGGGATGGCGGTATATTCTCCAACACGCTGCTCCTGATGGCGGTCTCGCCGCGTGCCGTCGCGCTCGGCGAGGCCATGGGCGCGGTCGCCGGCGACCCGGCGCTGATGTGGTACAACACGGCGGGGATCGCCCGGATCCGCACGAACGCGTTCACGGTGACGGGCTCGCAGCGGTTCGCGAGCACTCAGCTCGCCGCCGCCGCGGTCACGTTCCCGACCGCTATCGGAACGTTCGGCGTCGCCGCGCGCGGGTTCAACGCCGGCACGATCGAAGTGACCGAGAACTCGCAGGTCTTCGGCCGCGTGCGCGCGTACCAGTTCGCGCTCGAGGGCGGCGGCGCGATCGAGCTCGCGCCCTGGTGGCTCTGGGGCGGCACGCTCTTCTATGCGCAGGAGACGCTCGCCGACGACTCGCGCGGCACGGTCGGCGTCAACTCCGCGATGATGTTCCCCGACCTCTGGGGGCGCCTCACTCTCGGTGGCGGTATTCGGAACTGGGGGACCGCCGTGACGTTCGATGAGCAGTCTTCCCGGCCGCCGATGTACGGCTTCGCCGCGGTGGCCGTCGATCTGCTGCGCAATCGCAATCTGATGGAGACGCCCGTGCTCTTCCGCGGCGAGCCGATCATCCTCGACGCCAAAGTGGTCGCGCAGGTCGATGTCCCGAAGGACATCGAGCCGTTCGTCAAGGGCGGCATCGAGGCGACGATCAACGGCGTCGCAATCGGCCGCATCGGATACCGGAGCGGCGACGACAATCGCCGCGGCCTGTCCCTCGGCGCCGGTGTCAACGTCGGACAGTTCCGCCTCGAGTACGCGTTCTGGAATCGCGAGAACGTCGGGACCAGCTTCTTCGCCGACGATCCGCTCGGTGACGAGCACCACGTGTCGGCGAGCTACTTCTGGGGCGGCGAGCGGACCAACATCCCGGTCATGCCCGTGATCGTGACGCAGCCCGTGGACACGGCGGCGATCAACGAGGCGATCCGCGCCGCGGTCGAGCGCGAGCTCGCGCAGCTCCGGCCGGTGCTCGACAGCCTGCGCGCCGCGCAGGTCGAGATCAGCCAGCCGGCGGACCTCGTCGCGCGCTACATCGTGCCCGTACACTTCGGCTTCGACTCGTCCCTGGTGCGCGAGGAGGACGTCCCGGTGCTCGCGCAGGTCGCGGAGGTCATTCGCACCGTGTACCCGACGGCTCTGATCACGATCGAGGGCTTTGCGGACCCGGCGGGGACCCCGCAGTACAACATCCAGCTCTCGCAACGCCGCGCCGAAGCCGTGATGCGAGTGATGGTGGAGCGCTTCGGACTCCCGGAGCGGCAGTTCCGCGTCGTCGGCTACGGCGAACAGCAGCCGCGGCAGGTCGTGCCGGGTGCAGAACGCGATGACCCGGGCGCTCAGCGCAATCGCCGCGTGACGTTCACCATCGACGCGACGCAGCGGTTCTAGGGGCCCCGCGATGCGCCGCCGATGGCGGCGCATCGTCGTCCGTTCGGGGAGGCGGGGCACGTCTCGCCTCCCCGACGTACGTCCGGCACCGACGCCGCACGCATGGGTCCGCCGTTGCACCGCGCCCAGCGCGCGGGTAACTTCGTTCCTCGTTCAACCGTTTGACCCGAGCCTTCCTTGCACATCACCGTAGTAGGAACGGGCTACGTCGGCCTGGTGGTCGGCGCTTGCCTCGCCGAGACCGGCGGCGACGTCACGTGCGTCGACGTCGATGCCGCCAAGATCGATGGCCTGAAACAGAACATCCTCCCCATCTACGAGCCCGGCCTCGATGCCCTCGTCGAACGGAATCAGGAGCAGGGACGCCTGCGCTTCACCACGCGCATCGACGAAGGCATGGAGACGGCCGAAGTCGTGTTCATCGCCGTGGGCACGCCGCCCGATGAGGATGGCTCCGCCGATCTCCGCCACGTCCTGAAGGTCGCCCGCCAGATCGGGGAGCAAATGCGCCGCGAGCTCGTGGTGGTGACGAAGTCCACGGTTCCCGTCGGCACGGCGGCCCGCGTGGCCGCGGAGATTTCGACGCGGGCGACGCACCCCTTCCACATGTGCAGCAACCCCGAGTTCCTCAAGGAAGGCGCGGCGGTCGATGATTTCCTGCGCCCCGACCGCGTCGTGCTCGGCGTCGAATCCGATTATGCTCGCAGCGTGATGGCGGAGCTCTACGCCCCGTTCGTCCGCACCGGGAAGCCGATTCTCTTCATGGACATCCCGTCCGCGGAGATGACCAAGTACGCGGCCAACGCGATGCTGGCGACGCGCATTTCCTTCATGAACGAGATCGCCAACCTCTGCGAGAAGGTGGGCGCCAACGTCGATCAGGTGCGCAAGGGGATCGGCAGCGATGGCCGCATCGGCCCGTCGTTTCTCTTCCCGGGCCCGGGCTACGGCGGCTCCTGCTTTCCCAAGGACGTGAAGGCGCTCGTGCGCACCGCGCGCGAAGCGAAGGTGCCGCTCGAGATCCTGGAGTCCGTGGAGTCGGTGAACGAGCGGCAGAAGCGGCGGCTCTACGACAAGCTGCGCACCGCGCTGGGGGGGAGCGACGCCGTGTCGGGCGCGCGCGTCGCGCTCTGGGGCCTGGCGTTCAAGCCTCAGACGGACGACATGCGCGAGGCGCCGTCGCTCACGCTGATCGATGAGCTGCTGCGCGCCGGGGCGACGGTCGTCGCGCACGATCCGGCCGCCATGGACGAGGGGCGCCGGCGCCTCGATGGGCGCGTCTCGTTCGCCGAGTCGAACTACGATGCAATTCAGGACGCCGATGCGCTCGTCGTGGTGACGGACTGGAACGAGTACCGGCACCCGGACTTCGCGCGCATGCGCAAGTCGCTGAAGCAGCCGATCGTGATCGACGGCCGGAATCTCTACGACCCCGACAAGATGACGTCGCTCGGGTTCACGTACCTCTCGATCGGGCGGGGACGCGCGTGAAGGTGCTCATCACCGGCGCGGCCGGATTCCTCGGCTCCCACCTCTCTGACCGGTTCCTGCGCGAGGGCCACGATGTCATCGGGCTCGACAACCTGGTCACCGGAACGCCGAAGAACCTCGCGCACCTGACGGGCAATCCGCACTTCGAGTTCCTGCGCCACAACGTCTCGACGTACACCTACGTGGCGGGAGAGCTCGACGGCGTCCTGCACTTCGCCTCGCCGGCGAGCCCGGTGGACTACCTCGAGCTCCCCATCCAGACCCTCAAGGTCGGCGCGCTCGGCACCCACAATGCGCTCGGCCTCGCCAAGGCCAAAGGCGCCCGC
This sequence comes from uncultured Gemmatimonadaceae bacterium, assembly GCA_964385525.1. Lineage (GTDB taxonomy): Bacteria > Gemmatimonadota > Gemmatimonadetes > Gemmatimonadales > Gemmatimonadaceae > DATKCV01. The sequence goes on along the minus strand of CAYLPM010000369.1, from coordinate 6,119 downwards.
TTCTTCCTCGCCTCCACGTCCGAGGTGTACGGCGACCCGCTCGTGCACCCGCAGCCCGAGAGCTACTGGGGGAACGTGAACCCGATCGGTCCCCGCGGCGTCTACGATGAGGCGAAGCGGTTCGCCGAAGCGATGACGATGGCGTATCACCGGGCGCACGGCCTCGATACGCGCATCGTCCGGATCTTCAACACCTACGGTCCGCGGATGCGGCCGCGCGACGGCCGCGTCGTCTCGAACTTCATCGTGCAGGCGCTCACCGGCGAGCCGATCACGATCTACGGCGACGGATCGCAGACGCGGAGCTTCTGCTACGTGGATGACGAGGTGGAGGGGATCTTCCGGCTGTTCATTGACGGTGATGCGAATCCCACCAACATCGGCAACCCGACCGAGTTCACGGTGCGGGAGCTGGCGGAGCTGGTCGTCGAGCTGACCGGCACGTCCTCGCCGATCGAGCACCGCGAGCTCCCCGAGGACGATCCCAAGGTCCGCCGACCCGACATCACGCGGGCGCGAGAGATGCTCGGCTGGGAGCCACGCGTACCGCTGCGGCAGGGCGTGTCGCGGACGATCGAGTATTTTCGCGCGCTGCTCGAGGGCGGCCAGATCCCCGGCCGCACCGCTGGAGCGACGGTTGGACGCAGCGCCTGATCCGGTCGCTCGCGCGCGGGAGCGATTCGCCGTCCGTGATTATCCGGGGACCATTCTCCTGCTCCAGCAGGCCGTCGCCGAGGGCGTCGCGTATGCGGATGCGTTCAACCTGCTCGGCCTCGCCCTGGCCCTCGTCGGACGGCAGAGCGAGGCGCTCCACGCGCTCGACCGCGCCCTCACGCTGAACCCGCGCTACGTCGAGGCGCACCTGAACCGCGCCGTGCTGCTGAACGAGCTCGGACGCCTCGAGGAAGCGCAATCGGCGTTCTCGGCCGCCTCCGAGCTTGGGCAGGCGGACGCGAGCGGCTTTCCCGCCATGGTGGGGAACCGGCTCGCAAACGCCCACCTCAGGCTCGGACACGACTATCGGGCCGCCGGTGCGCTCGACGACGCGATCGCGCAGTACCGCCGGGCGCTGGAGCTCAGGCCCGGTTTCGCTGATGTCCGGCTGGCGCTGGGACGGGCGCTGGTGGAGCGTGGCCGCCATCAGGACGCCATTGCCGTCCTCGACGAGCTGCTGGCCAAGCGCCCCGGATGGCTGGATGCCATGCTCCTTCGTGGGCTGGCAGCTTATCTTGCGGACGATCTGAACGGCGCGGACGCGATCTGGTCCGCGGCCGCCGACCGGCATCGGGAGGAGCCCCGCATCGAGATCTACCGCGCGATGCTGGCGCGCCGCCGGGCCGCCGCGGAGTGAACCGACAGCCCCCTTCCGGGTACCCTACCCGACATGTCAGCACATCGTAGTCTGCTCTTCGCGCTCGGCGCGGCATTCGCGTTCGCGTCGTGCGGTCCGTCCTTCGTCCAGACCATTGCTCCGCTGCAGGGTGACGAGCTGTATCGCGTCGCGATGCAGGAGTTCGAGGACGAGAACTGGGAGCGCGCGATCAGCGCGCTCGAGCGCCTGTCGCGCGAGCTTCCGGCACGCGACCCTCAGATGCCGAGCGTGTACTACTACCTCGGCGAGGCGCACTCCGCGCGGGAGGAGCACCTGCTGGCGGCGCAGAGCTTTCAGCGCATCATGGAGAGTTTTCCGAACGACACCCTCGCGGACGATGGGCTCCTGCGCGCCGGCCAGTCGTACGCGGAGATGTGGCGCCGCACGTCGCTCGACCCCGCCTACGGGCACACCGCGCTCACGACGTTCCAGACCCTGCTCGCGATCTACCCGAACGCCGACGTCCGCGCGGACGCGCAGCGCGAGGTGCAGGACCTCATGGAGCGGCTGGCGAAGAAGGACTACGATACCGGGGTGTACTACATGGGCCGCGGGGCGAACATCTCCGCGATGAGCTACTTCCAGGACGTGATCGAGCGATACCCCGAGACGGCCATGGCGCGGCGGGCGCGCCTGCGTCTGGTAGAGGCTTATCAGCGCGAGAATTTCAACGCGGATGCCCGCGAACAGTGCGAGACGCTGCGGGCGGAGTTTCCCGACGATCGGGAGGTCCGGGAGGTCTGCGGGGCGCCGCCACCGGCTCCGCCGCCAGTGACCGCTCGCTGAGCCGTGCGCCTGGGGCTCTTCGGCGGCACCTTCGATCCTCCGCACATCGGACATCTCCTCGCGGCCGTCGACGCTAACGAGGCCCTCGCGCTCGACCGACTCGTCTTCATTCCGGCGGCGACGCAGCCACTCAAACTCGGGCTCGTCTCAACGGACCCTCGGCACCGCCTCGCGATGGTGCGCCTCGTCGCGGGCGGCGACCCACGATTCGACGTCGATTCGATCGAAATCGACCGGGAGGGGTTATCTTATACGGTCGATACCCTGGCTGACTATGCGCGGCGAGAGCCGGCGGCGGAGCGATTCCTGCTCGTCGGTGCCGACGTGCCCGCCGCGTTCGCGCAGTGGCGAGCTCCCCAGCGAATCCGCGAGCTCGCCCAGGTCGTCGTGCTTCGCCGCCGGCTGGAGGAACCCGACGACGGCGCCGCGACCCGATGGGGCTTTCACACGCTGGACACGCGGCGGGTGGACGTCTCGTCGACCGAGATCCGCGAACGCGTTCGGGCGGGGCGCTCGATCCGCGGGTTCGTGCCGGACGCGATCGCGGAGTACATCCGCTCGGCCGGCCTGTACCGATAGAGGACACCATGCTCAAGACCGTGATCACCTCTGTCTTCGGCTCCCGACACGACCGGGAGCAGAAGCGCATCCAGCCGATCGTCTCGGCGATCAACGAGCACTACGAGCGCCTGCACGGCGTGTCGGAGGAGGAGCTGGGTGCGCAGACCACGAGGTTCCGCCAGATCATCTCCGAGCGCACGGGCCCCCTCGAGGAGCGGATCGCGCAGCTGAAGGAGGCCAAGCATTCGGCGGAGGCGGCCGACGAGCGCGACCGCCTCGATGAGGAGCTCAGCGGTCTCGATGGGCGCGGTGGGGTGGAGGCGGAGCTGCGGCAGGCGACGGTCGACGTGCTGGATGAGATTCTCCCGGAGGCCTTTGCCACCGTGCGGGAGGCGGCGCGCCGGCTGATCGGCTCGATGGTCCTGGTGACGGGACACGAGACCGAGTGGAACATGATCCCGTACGACGTGCAGCTGATGGGCGGCATCGAACTGCACCTCGGCCGCATCGCGGAGATGGCGACCGGTGAGGGCAAGACGCTCGTCGCTACGCTTCCGCTCTACCTGAACGCGCTGCCGGGGAAGGGCGCGCACCTCGTCACCGTCAACTCGTACCTGGCCAAGCGCGACTCGCAGTGGATGGGGCACGTGTACCGGTATCTCGGCCTCACGGTGGGCTGTCTCGACGACACCGAGCCGGGGACGCCGGCGCGGCGCGAAGCCTATCTCGCCGACATCACCTACGGGACCAACAACGAGTTCGGCTTCGACTACCTGCGCGACAACATGGTCGCCTCGCTCGACCAGCGGGTCCAGCGCGGCCACGTGTACGCGATCGTCGACGAGGTGGACTCCGTGCTGATCGACGAGGCACGGACGCCGCTCATCATCTCGGGGCCGGTCGGCAACGAGAGCGACCTCCAGTACGCGGAGCACAACGCCGCGGTCGCGCGCCTCGTGCGCCGGCAGACGGAGGTCGTCACGCAGCTGGTGGCGGAGGCCGAGCGGGCGATGGAGCAGGGCAACGTCGATGATGCGTCGCTGCTCATGTACAAGGCCCAACTCGGGTCACCGAAGAATCGCCGCCTGATGAAGATGCTGCAGGAGCCCGGCAACAAGCAGCTCGTGCAGAAGATGGAGCTCGCGCACATCGCGGATCGCAAGATGCCCGCCGGGCGTCGCCAGTACGGCCAGACGGAGGAGGATCTTTTCTTCGTGCTCGATGAGAAGGGGCACAGCGTCTTTCTCACCGACAAGGGCGTGGATGCGCTCTCGCCCACGGATCCGTCGGCGTTCGTGCTCCCCGACCTGTCGGAGTCGGTGCACCGGATCGATCACGATCCGGACATGTCCCCGGAGGAGAAGCTCGAGTCGCGCCGCGAGCTCGAGCGCGACTACGCCGGCAAGAGCGAGCGGCTGAACATCATCCACCAACTCCTTCGGGCGCACGCCCTCTACGAGCGCGACGTGAACTACGTCGTGCAGGAAGGACAGGTGCTGATCGTCGACGAGTTCACCGGGCGCACCATGCCCGGCCGGCGCTGGTCGGAGGGCTTGCACCAGGCGGTCGAGGCCAAGGAGAGCGTGCAGGTCAAGGGCGAGACGCAGACGCTCGCGACCGTCACGATCCAGAACTACTTCCGCATGTACGACAAGCTCGCCGGCATGACGGGAACGGCCGAGACGGAGGAGGCCGAGTTCCATCAGATCTACAAGCTCGACGTCGCCGTGATCCCGACCAACAAGCCGGTCGCGCGCGAGGACCGCAACGATCTGGTCTACAAGACGCGGCGCGAGAAGTACAACGCGATCGTCGAGGAGACGAAGCGGCTGCACGAGCTCGGCTTCCCGGTCCTCGTCGGGACCGTGAACGTCGAGGTCTCGGAGACGCTTTCGCGCATGTTCAAGCGCGCGGGGATCCCGCACAACGTCCTCAACGCCAAGTACCACCAGCGCGAGGCGGAGATCGTGGCCGGGGCGGGGCAGCGCGGCGCGGTGACGATCGCGACGAACATGGCCGGCCGCGGAACGGACATCAAGCTGGGCGCCGGCGTCACCGAGGCCCGGTCGAGCGTGGTCAAGGACGAGAAGGGGAACGAGGTGGAGGAGGTCGAAGTCGGGGGGCTTCACATCATCGGCTCCGAGCGCCACGAGTCGCGGCGCATCGACCGGCAGCTCCGGGGCCGATCCGGACGGCAGGGTGATCCCGGCACCTCGCAATTCTTCCTCTCGCTCGAAGACGACCTGATGCGTCTCTTCAACTCCGAGCGCATCGCGCGGCTGATGGACCGGCTCGGCGCGGAGGAGGGCGAGGTGCTCACGCACCCGCTGATCAACCGCTCGATCGGGCAGGCGCAGAAGCGCGTCGAGCTGCAGAACTTCCAGCAGCGCAAGCGGCTCCTCGACTACGACGACGTGATGAACCAGCAGCGCGAGGTGATCTACTCGCTGCGGTCGTTCGCTCTCGAGGGCGGGGAGGAGCTGAAGGGCGAGGCGATCAGGATGATCGAGCGCGCGCTGTCGCGCCGCGTCGAGACGTCGATCCTCGCGTTCGAGTCGCTCGAGCCTGCGGACTGGGATTTCGCGCTGCTGCGGCAGGACCTGCTGATGCACTACCTGCTCAGCGTGCCCGAATTCGAGGAGGGACGCTATCCCACCTCGCTAGGAGACGCGCAGACGGCGGCCGTGGAGTCCGGGCGGAAGGCGTTCGCGACCAAGATGCAGAGTCTCGGGCAGTACGCCCAGCAGCTGCTCGCGCTCGTGACGCTCGGCGTGATCGACGAGAAGTGGAAGGATCACCTCTACGACCTGGACCAGCTCCGCGCGTCGATCGGCTATCGATCCTGGGGGCAGAAGGATCCGCTCATCGAGTACAAGCAGGAGGCGTACTCGATGTTCGAGGACCTCATGCGCGACATCTACAGCACGTTCACCGAGCGGTTCCTGCGCGTGCAGCTCGTGTTCGAGCCGCCGGCGCAGATGCGCGGCGGTGCGGCGCCGAACGGTGGCCGGGCTGGCGACGGGCGCGTTACCGACGCCGGGCGGCAGCGGCCGGCCAAGCGGTACAATGCCCTCGGCGTGCTCGAGGATGCGGCGCCGGATGCCGCGCCGCCGAACAGCGGGGCGGGGAGCGGGGCGGGGGCGCCGACAACTGGAACTGACGGGGCGATGGACGTCGGACCGGACGAGCCGCCGAAGGACGAGCCGGTGGCGCGGCCCGATCCGATCGTGGTCGGCGCCGGGCGGACGCGGACGCTCGGTACTCCCGGACCGTCTCGGCCGGAGAACGTGGATTGGACGAGCGTCGGGCGCAACGATCCATGTCCGTGCGGGTCGGGGAAGAAGTTCAAGAAGTGCCACGGGGCGGCGGTCTGATGGTCGGAGGCATGGCGCTCCGGTCG
>CAYLPM010000368.1:0-1805 GCA_964385525.1 uncultured Gemmatimonadaceae bacterium | reverse complement strand
GCTCGTGCTCGGCGGCGTCGCCCTGGTGCTGGGACTCACCGCAGCGGGATTCGTGCTGGAGATGTGGGGGCGGAACTTCCTGGAGATCAATCTCGGGGAGCTTCCCTTCTGGATGGACATGGCGGTCTCACCCTCGTCCGTGCTCTACGCCATCGGACTGACCGTGCTCGCCGCGGCGATCGCCGGCGTGATGCCGGCGCTCAAGATCACGCGCGGGCTCGGCACGCGATTGCGCCAGGGGACGTCGGGCGCCGGCGGCGTGCGCTTCAGCGGCGTGTGGACGGCGGTGATCGTCGCGCAGGTCGCGCTGACGGTCGTGTTCCCCGTGGCGGTCTACGTGTCGCAGCGGGAGGTGGCGCGGATCAGCACCTTCGACGTCGGCTTTGCGGCCGAGGAGTTCCTCGGCGTGGAGCTCGGCATGGACGCACCGGGGGGAGTCGCGCCCGATTCGGATTCCGCCAGGGCCGCCTTCGACGCGCGATTCACGGCGTCCCTCGCCGAGCTGCGGCGGCAGCTCGAGAGCGAGCCGGGCGTGACCGGCGTGACGTTCGTCGACCGGCTGCCGCGCGACTATCACATCGAGCGCCTCGTCGAGGTGGACGGACCGCCCGCGCCCGGCACGACGCCGAGGGTCACGATGGGGCCCAACGACGAGCGGCGCATGTTCGAAGTCAGCACCGCGAGGATCGATCCGAATTACTTCGACGTACTGCGGTCGCCGATCCTCACGGGACGCACCTTCCACACCGGCGATCTCGCGCGGGAGGCACGCGTGGTCATCGTCGACGAGGGCTTCGTCGACCTGGTGCTCGGGGGAGGCAGCGCCATCGGCCGTCAGGTGCGCTTCACCGGCACGCCCGCCGCCGGTCCGTACGGGCCGGATGTGCCGGCGCCGTGGTACGAGATCGTCGGCGTCGTGAAGGAGCACGGCATGATGCACTCGGCGAACGGCAACAGGTATGCGGGGCTCTACCTGCCGGCGGTGCCGGGGAGCGCCGGCGCACTGAACATGATGGTGCACGGTCGCGGGGACCCGCTCTCGCTGGTGCCGCGCATCCGCACGCTCGCGACCTCGGTCGACCCGCTGCTCGGGATCACCGACGTCGCGCGCATGGACCAGATCGCCGACGATCTGATCTGGATCCTGGGCATGTGGCTGCGGATCACGGTGGTGCTGAGCGCGATCGCGCTGCTGCTCTCGCTCGCCGGGATCTACGCGGTCCTCGCCTACTCGGTGGCTCGCCGGACGCGCGAGATCGGCGTGCGCGTCGCGCTCGGCGCGAGCCACCGGAGCGTGATCGCGGCCATTTTCCGGAAGCCGCTGATTCAGGTCGCGGTGGGCGTCGTGCTCGGCGGCGTGCTGGTCTTCATCGTGAGCACCGCGGCGGGTGACAGTGGCGGCGGGTTGACGCCAAAGCAGCTCGCGCTGCTCGTGGGGCACGTGGTGTTCATGTTCGGCGTGTGCCTGCTCGCGTGTGTGGTCCCGACGCTGCGTGCGCTGGGGGTGGAGCCGACGGAGGCGCTGCGGGTGGAGTAGGCGGGGCGACTCCTTACGATCACGCCGATGCCGTACTCTGCCGGCACTTTTGGTCCTCATTTGCCGGGCCGGCTCGGCCCGGTAGGCGGTCGAACCCGCTTCCTCCTAGCTGGTGCGCGTGCCTCGTGCGAGTTCGCTCGGGGGCATGGTGCGGCCTCCGTCTCTGTCCGAAGGAATCCAGACAGAGGGATCAAGTCCGGACAGAACCTGGGACAAGAGCAGGGATAGGGTGTTGTGGGTTACAGCCCACTCTGCCGCCGCGTATGGC
>CAYLPM010000367.1:0-2148 GCA_964385525.1 uncultured Gemmatimonadaceae bacterium | reverse complement strand
GGAGCTCTCGCTGTTCGTGATGACGGACGGTGTGCGCGTGCTCCCCATGCTCCCGGCACAGGACCACAAGCGGCTGCTCGACGGAGACGCCGGACCGAACACGGGCGGCATGGGCGCGTATGCGCCCGTCACGATCGGCGGGAGCACGCTCGTCGACGACATCCTCCACCGAATCTACCACCCGACGCTGACGGTGCTCCGGGAGCAGGGCCGCCCCTTCACCGGGCTCCTCTATGCCGGGCTCATGTTGACGGCAGATGGACCCATGGTGATCGAGTTCAATTGCCGCTTCGGCGATCCGGAGACGCAGGCGCTACTGCCGCTGCTGCAGTCGAGCCTCCTGGAGCCGCTGCTGGCGATCGCTCGTGAGGAGGGGCTCGCCGGAGCATCCCCGTTTGCGTGGCGGAAAGGCTTCGCGGTGACCACCGTCGTGTCGGCGGCCGGCTACCCCGAGCGTCCGCGAACCGGCGAGCGGATCGTGCTCCCGAAGCTCCCGAAGAATGTCGAGCTCTTCCATTCCGGAACCGCGCGCGGACCACAGGGCGGCCTCGTCACGTCGGGCGGCCGGGTGTTCGCGGTCACGGCGGTCGCGCGGAACATGGCCGAAGCACAGGCGAGGAGCGTGGGGGTGGCGGAGTCGATCGATTTCGAGGGGAAGCACTTCCGGCGGGACATCGGGTGGCGCGAGCTGAGCCGTAACCAGCATGCCCGAGCTCCCTGAAACCGAGACGATAGCCCGGGATCTGAATCGGCGAATCACGGGAGCACGCATCACGGGCGTCGAGGTTACCCGCCCCGACGTTCTGCGATTGGTCGGGGCCAGGGAGCTTGGGCGGCGCGTGGTCGGCGTCACGGTCGAGGGGGCCTGGAGGCGCGCCAAGCTCGTCGTGGTCGATCTATCGGCCGGAGACAGGCTCGTGGTCCAGCCGCGCTTCACGGGCGCGCTGCTGGTCGACGAGGGCACGCTGCCGGAGGAAGAGCTGCGATACTCCACACTGCGTTTCGATCTCGCCGACGGCCGCGCACTGCACTATCGCGACATCCGGCGACTCGGCACCGTGACCCTGATGTCGCCGGCTCAGTTCGACCGGTACACCGCGGACCTCGGGGTCGAGCCTCTTGATTCCGCGTTCACGGCGGAGCATCTATCGGCAATTCTTCGGGGATCTCGTCAGGCGATCAAGAAGGTGCTCATGGATCAGCGGCGGCTCGCCGGAGTCGGCAACATCTACGCGAACGAGGCGCTCTGGCGCGCCGGCATCGACCCGTCGCGTGAGGCGCGCACGGTCGCGGCCACCGAATCGGTGCGGCTTCGCGATGGCCTGGTGAGTGTGCTGCGCGAGTCGATCGAGGCTCGAGGGACGAGCTTCCGGGATTACCGCGACTCGAGCGGCGGGCGCGGCGGCTTCGCCGAGCGGCTGGCGGCGTACGGACGCGCGGGCGAGCCGTGCATGCGCTGCGGAGCTCGGCTCATCGGGACGCACGTCATCGACGGGCGAACGACGGTCTTCTGCGCCCACTGCCAGCGTTGATGCGGCTCGCGACGCCCCGCACACCGGAATCACTGATCGCGGCCATGCGCGCCGACGTGCGCGCGCGCGCCGGCGACCGGCCCGGCGTCTACCGCATGGTGGCCGAGGATGGCGAGGTCATCTACGTCGGCAAGTCGAAGCGCGTGCGCACCCGGCTGCTCTCCTACTTCCGCTGCGAGTTCCCCGGGGACAAGGGCGCGCGCATCCTGCGTCAGGCGCACTCGATCGACTGGGAGTACACGCCGAGCGAGTTCGCCGCGTTGCTGTACGAGATGCGGATGATCAAGCGCTTCCGCCCGCGCTACAACGTGGCGATGAAGCGCGATGCGCGGAATTTCTGCTTCCTCAAGCTCACCCGGCCGCCGGCGCCGAAGCTGCTGGTGGTGCGCGGACCCGGCGACGACCTTGGGCCTTACTACGGACCGTTTCAAGGCGCCCAGCGCGTGAACGAGGCGGCGCGCGAGCTGAACGATGTGCTCGGCCTCCGCGACTGTGCGCTCGACAAGCGCATGGTGTTCTCCGATCAGCCCGAGCTGTTCCAGCTCGAGCCGCGCACGCCCGGGTGCATCCGCTACGAGGTCCGGAAGTGCCTCGGCCCCTGCGTCGCGGGGTGTTC
>CAYLPM010000366.1:0-2302 GCA_964385525.1 uncultured Gemmatimonadaceae bacterium | reverse complement strand
CGGGGGCTGCTGGAGGCCACGACGGACATGAGCCGCCTCCGCGAGTGCGACATGGTCTCGATCTGCGTGCCGACGCCGCTCGGCAAGACGAAGGATCCGGACATGTCGTACATCCTGGCCGCGACCGAGTCGGTGGTCGCGGAGCTCCGGCCCGGGCAGATCATCGTGCTGGAGTCGACGACGTATCCGGGGACGACGCGCGAGGTGATGCTGCCGAAGCTCCAGGAGCGCGGGCTGGTGGTGGGCGAGGACTTCTTCCTCTGCTTCTCGCCGGAGCGCGTGGATCCGGGCAACCCGACGTGGCAGACGAAGAACACGCCGAAGGTGCTGGGTGGGATCACGCCGCGGTGCACCGAGCTGGGGGCGGCGGTCTACCAGCTGTTCATCGACACGGTGGTGCCGGTGAGCTCGCCGGAGGCGGCGGAGCTGACGAAGCTGCTCGAGAACACGTTCCGGATGATCAACATCGGGCTGGCGAACGAGATGGCGATGATCTGCGACCGGCTCGGCGTCGACGTCTGGGAAGTGATCGATGCGGCGGCGACGAAGCCGTTCGGCTTCATGAAATTCACGCCGGGCCCGGGGCTCGGCGGGCACTGCATCCCGCTGGACCCGCACTACCTCGCGTGGAAGATGCGGACGCTCGCCTACAAGACGCGGATGATCGAGCTGGCGGGGGAGATCAACACGGAGATGCCGCGGTTCTGGGTGCGGAAGCTCCAGGATGCGCTGAACGAGGCGGGGAAGGCGATGCGGGGCGCGCGGGTGCTGGTGCTGGGCGTCGCGTACAAGAAGGACATCGGCGATCTGCGCGAGTCGCCGGCGCTGGAGATCATGGACCAGCTCGCGAGCAAGGGCGCTGTCGTGTCGTATCATGATCCGTACTGCCCGGAGATCGTGGAGGACGGGCATACGCCGCCGGGGGCGATCGGCAAGTCGGTCCCGCTGACGGATGCCGCGTTGAGGGAGGCGGATGCGGTCATGGTCGTGACGGATCACAGCGTCATCGACTACGGGCGGGTGTGCGGGATGGCGAAGATCGTGGTGGATACGCGGCATGCGTGCGCGGGAGCGAGCGCGGCGCAGTTGAAGCCCCCGGTGCGGAGCTCGGCCGCCTCGGTCGCCTAGACGATGGGTACGTCGGTCGACACCGCGGGTGGAAAGCCCGGCTCCGCGACTCCCTTTCCCCGCGAGGATGAGCGGCCGGCCGATACGCTGATCATCGACACCAACACGCCGTGGGCGCGATGGTTCCGTGATCTGCTTCTCTACCGTGGCGCGTTGTACAGCCTGGCGTGGCGCAACGTCCGGTCCCGGTACAAGCAGGCGGCGCTGGGCCTCAGTTGGGCGGTGGTGCAGCCGCTGGTGCAGACGGGGGTGTTCACGGTGTTCTTCGGCATTCTCGCCGGCATCCCGTCGGGCGATGTGCCGTACCCGGCGTTCGCGCTGGCGGGGCTGATTCCGTGGAATCTGTTTCAGAAGGTGACGTCGGACGGTGCGGCATCGCTGGTGACGAATCAGAATCTCATCACGAAGCTGTACTTTCCGCGAATCTATCTGGTGCTGGCGTCCGGAGCGTCGGCCCTGATCGATGCCGCGGTCGGGATCGTGCTGTTGATCGGGCTGATGGTGTGGTACTCCCTCGGTGCGGGACCGGAGGTGCTACTGGCGATTCCGGCCCTACTGGGGGTGGCACTGCTGGCCTTCGGCACTGCGGCGCTGCTCGCGTCGCTGAACGCCCGCTGGCGTGACGTGCAGCACGCCGTGCCGTTCGCATTGCAGGTCGGCCTGTTCGTCACGCCGGTCATCTACCGCAGCTCGTTCATTCCCGAACGGTGGCAGTGGGTACTCGCGCTGAATCCGCTCACGGGGTTGGTCGAGGTCTTCCGGAGCGCGACGCTCGGGGTGCCGCTCCCGGCGGCCCACGTCCTGCTCCTGTCCGGTGCCGTGAGCGTCGTCATGGTGGTACTGGGGGTCTGGCAGTTCACCCGCTCGGAGGCAACGATCGTCGATGTCGTCTAGGGCGACTGCCATCCACGTCGAAGGACTGTCGAAGCGCTACTGGATTCCGTCGCCGACGGCGCCGGCGCTCGCCGACTACGTGCGGCGGCCGCGCAGCGCGTTCGCGCAGTCACGCCGACTCGAGATCGAGGCGCTGTGCGACGTCGGGTTCGAGGTGCGTGAGGGCGAGGTCTTCGGCATCATCGGGCGCAACGGGGCGGGGAAGAGCACGCTGCTCAAGATCCTCTCGCGGATCACCAAGCCGACCAGCGGCCGGGCGATGATCCGGGGGCGCGTGGCG
>CAYLPM010000365.1:0-2290 GCA_964385525.1 uncultured Gemmatimonadaceae bacterium | reverse complement strand
CGAGCCGCGGAGGATTCGGCGTCCGCGCTATTCTTTGCCGGTATGGTCAACGTTCGCTTCTTCAACATCGAAGCCTCTGATCGCGAAATGCTCATGGACACGCTCGGCCTCGCTGCAGTCGGGCTACCTGACGTTCAGGTCCACTTCCGCGGCCTGGATCCCGGTGAGGTAGCGCGCATTTTGCACAACCTCTCCCTGTACCTGTTCCAACAGGGTGATGTCATCGACGATGGTCACACAGTCGAGGGCGTACAACCCGCCTCCAGGTGGCGCGCGCAACACGAGGACTCGCTCATCGAACCCCGTCGCATCGTGCTCGACCTGAATCCCGGTCCTGCGTACGCAGCCGGCGATCGTGCGTGACCACGGCCCAAGTCCACGCAGCTGGTGCGGCCCGGCTTCGGCCCGGCAGCCGAGCTGCCTCGAGCTGCGGGAGTAACCTGAGCAACGGCTTCGACCAGCGGAACCGGCCCCGCAGCTGAGCGTGAGATACGTCAGCCACCAACCTCTTCTCAATGCGAGCACTTACCCTGCTGCTTGGCACTGTCCAGATGGCCGCCGTCGTAGGGATCGGCTGCTCGGCCGCCGACGAGGCACGCGACCCGGCGTCCGCGACCGCTTCCGGTTCGGCCGCAGACAGTCCCGCCGCGGTCTCAGCGCCTCCTCTGTGGTACAGCCGAGGTAGGACGCTCGATCTCACCGGTGACGGCCGGGCGGACAGTGTGCACCTCGAGGCGGTCGGCGCGCGACCAGATAGTCTCCGGATCTCGTTGTCGTTTCTCGTTGCGGGGGAGGAGAAGCACCGAGAGGGGTGGGGCAGCAGCTACGAATTGGCCCTCGTGGACTCGGCGGCTCTCCGGAGTCCGCGTGTGGACACGGTCCTGCGAGCCAAGCTCGACTCCGTACTGGCGAGCGTGGTCGTCGAGACGCTCGATGCCCCAGGCGTGCGGCTCATGGCGGAAGACAGCGCCGTGATCGCGGGTCTCGAGCCGCGTCCGACACAGCGGGTCTCTTTCTCATACGGTTATGAGTCCACGACGCGATTGGTCTGGGATGCACGGCGCGAGCGGTTCGTTCGACTGTGGAGCTGCTGCTGAGGACGGCCACACCGCCGGAGGCGTTTGATGGTCAGCAGAGCCATCGGTAGAGCGTGCCGGGCGCGAAGCGGCCTGACCTCCCTGCACCATGTTACCGGAGCCCATGGACATTCGGTTGAGGACCAACGACGAGACGGCGGCACTCGACCTTCTGGATATGAGGTACGAGCCCGGCGGTCCCGCGTTCGTCGGCAAGTTCGTCATCAAGTCGACTGGTTATGGCGCGGAGCTGCCCCTCTGGCTGCACGCATCCACAGTTCGGTGCCTTGTCGATGAGCTCAGGGCGATGGATACGCTCCTCCAAGGACATGCGGAGTTGTCACCGTCAGGCGACTTTCATCGCGTACGCCTGCAGCTGACACATAGAGGAGCGCTCGAGGTCACGGCGGAGCTCGGAAGTCCGACCAGCAACTATCTGATCGCTCGCTTCAGCACGGACCAGACCTGCCTGGCCCCCCTGATCGATGACTTGGAGCGCCTCATGCTGACCATCGATTCGGACACGACGCGGTAGCGACTGCGCGCGACACAGGCGGTACCGGAGGGGCAGCCGGTCACCCCGCTGACGCACGAGGAACGCGCAGCCATTCAAGCCCGCCATCGATGGCAACGGTGGCTGATCCACGCCCGTATATCCGTGACCGGATGCATCGGTATCGACTCTCATCTACTCGGTCGCCGCGCATGACCCTGCGCGTCAGACGCCTACCGGCTCTTCTCCAGAGCTGGCCCACTCGCACTGGAGGTACCGTGCGCGCTCTCCGCACTCCGCTCCTGATCACCGTCGCGCTCGTCGGCTTCACCATCGCTCCGTCGGCGCTCCCCGCCCAGTTCGCGCCGGAGGTGCAGGTGGGCGCGCGGGTCCGCCTCTGGCTGCCCGAACCGGATCGGCAAGCGGAGGGGCCGTGGCGCCGACAACTGTTGCGGGGCACCATCGAGGGGCTCTCTGGAGACACGATCCGGCTGGCGATCCCGGGAGCGATCGGTACGATCGCCATTCCTCGCACATCCTTGCACCGGCTCGAGGTGAGTCGCGGCGTCTCGCGCCCGGCGTCCGCTGTGGAGCGCGCGATTGGTGGCGCGATGGGCGGCGCGATATCCTGGGCGCTGATGAACGACCCGCGGCGCTCCGGCGGGCCGCACTACAGGACGGATTGGCAGGCCGCCGGCGTCGGCGCGGCGTGGGGAGCGGG
>CAYLPM010000364.1:0-5742 GCA_964385525.1 uncultured Gemmatimonadaceae bacterium | reverse complement strand
TGCTGCTCGCCGCGTCGTGCGCCGGCCGAGGGCGCGCAGAGTCTCTCGTGTCATCGAGCTACGTGCCCTTCATGATGGCGGCGATCTCTCAGGACAGCGCGTTCGCCGGAACGTTCACCGGCCGCATGCGCGCTGCCGGCGATGACGTGGAGCTGCTGCTCGACGCCGGCCGGCTGACCTATACGGGTGCCGGGCGGTACGCGGGCCCCCGCGAGGTCGGCTCGGTCGCGTTCGCGTTCGCGCAGGGGGACCGGGCGGACTACTGGCGCGTCGCCTCACGCAGCGATCGCACGAGGTTGCGCCGCGTCGTCTCGGCCGGTGCCGAGCTCGTGCTCGACTCGCTGCGCGTGCGCATCGACCGCCGCGGCCTGCCGCTCTCGGAGTACTGGCTCGTGGTCGAGATCGACAACGTGCTGATCGACGTGCCGGCCACGTCACAGGCCCGGGGGCTGGCCTACCTGCACAGTGACCGGACGTTCTTCCGGGCGATGCCGTAGGCTGCGGCTCGCCGCAGACCGGGATATTCCGCCCGCGGCTCAGGGCCGTCCGAACCTGCCAGCCGCGCGATCCCAGACGACTTCTCCCCCCACTATCGTATAGTCGACCGTCGTCTCGAGAATCTGCTCGGAGGGAATCGTGAACAGGTCGCGCCCGAGCACGACCATGTCGGCGAGCCGGCCGGGCGCGAGTGAGCCCTTCACGTTCTCGAGGCGCTCGCCATAGGCGCTGCCCCACGTGTAATGACGGATGCTCTCCCACACCGAGAGCTTCTGCTCCGGGAACCACCCCGTCTTCGGTTCCATCTCCTGGATGTTCGTGCGGGTGACGCTACTGAAGACGCCACGCATGGGATCGAGGGGCTCGACGGGCCAGTCGGTGCCGAACGCGAGCACGGCGCCGGCGTCCAGGAGGCTGCGCCACGGATAGGCGGTCTTCGCGCGCTCGCGCCCGACCCGCAGCTCGGCGAAGCGCATGTCCGTGGTCGCATGCGTCTGCTGCATGCTGGCGACGACGCCGAGCTGCCCGAACCGGCGGATGTCGTCGGGATCGATGAGCTGCGCATGCTCGATGCGGTGCCGCATCCCGATCGTGCCGTTGACCGTCGCAGCCTGCTCGTACGCGTTCAGCACCATGTGCACGCCCTTGTCGCCAATGGCGTGGATGCCGACCTGGAAGCCCATCCGGTCGGCGAACAGCACCTGCGCCGTGACCTCCTCCTGCGTCATGCGCGGCAGCCCGTGAAAGTCCTCGCGGTCGGCGAACGGCTCGAACATCGCCGCGCTCCCATCGCCCAGTGTGCCGTCGATGAATCCCTTGAGGAAGCCGACCCGCACCCAGTGATCACCCTGTGCGGTGCGGACCCCCGCCTCGGCGAGCCGCGGCGCCGCGCCCAGCGACAGCCAGCCGCTCCAGCGCAGCGTGAGCAGCCCCTCGCGCCGGAGCTCGCGCAGGAACTCCATCTCGTCGAGCGAGCTGCCCGTCTGCACGCTCGTGACGCCGAGCTGGGCGGCATGACGGAATCCAGCGAGCAGGTCGTCGCGGCGCTGCGCGCGCCGTTCCTCTGGCGTCAACTGCGGCCGCTCGATACGGAGCAGTCCCGACGCCGTCTCGAGCAGAATGCCCGTCGGCTCGCCGGTCCGCGGATGCTTCTGCACTTCGCCGGCATCCGGATTCGGCGTGTCCTTCGTGATGCCGCTCAGTCGCAGCGCCATCGAGTTGGCCCACGACGAATGCCCGCTCGTGCGCCGCAGCACCACCGGGTTGCTCGGCGCGACGGCGTCGAGGTCGGCCTTCGTGGGCCACGCCTCGCCCCACAGCGTGTGGTCGTAGCCGGATCCGGTGATCCACTCGCCCGGCTTCGCTCGCGCGACGTGTTCGGCGACCAGCCGCTGGACCTCCTCGAGCGACGCGACACCATAGAGGTCGAGCTGGCGCAGTCTGGAGGCGCCGCTCGCGAAGTGCGCGTGCGAGTCGTTGAAGCCGGGCACGACCAGTCGCCCGCCCACATCGACCACCCGCGTGTCCGGGCCGACGTACGGCTGGATTTCGGCCACGGTGCCGACGGCGACGATCCACTCGCCGACCGCGGCCAGCGCTTCGGCGCGCGGGTATCGTGCGTCCATCGTGGCGATGTTCGCGTTGGTGAGGACGAACGTCGCGGGGGCGGGTCGCGCGCCCTGGCTCTGCTGTTGCGCAACGCCGGGGCGAGGCACGAGCGGGCCGATCGCGACCGTGAGCGCGAGGGCACGCGCGCTCGGCGGAACGAGGCGTCGAAGAAGCGAGGTGTTCATGTTCGGAGGACTGGATTGGTGGGATAATTCGAGTCCGATGACTGCTGCTGCGCTGACTCGGAATCGCCGAGCGCCCGCGGCTCCAGCACGGATCCCGTGACGGCCCGGCATACTTCCACGGTCATCCTCGGCCGGGCTGCGGCCTGCGAACGCGGCCCACCGTGCGGCAACGTATCGCCTGCCGCGGCGGTCGTAAAGCAGGAGATCGTTCGAGGCTGTCGTCCCCGCCGAGCGCACTGCCATCGGGACGCGGTTCATTGCATCTTCCTCCGTCGACGTGGATCCCTCCCGGAGAAGGCTCATGGCCCACCCTCGTCGACGTCCACGGCACGCCAGCCCCGCGACTCCAAAGACGATCATAGATGAAACCACCGATTCACGCAGCCGACGCTCCGCTCTTCCAGCTCCGGTCCTCGCCGATCCAGGGGAAGGGAGCATTCGCCGTCACCCGGATTCCCAAAGGGACCAGGATCATCGAGTACATTGGTGAGAAGATCTCCAACCGGGAGGCGGACCGGCGTTACGACGATGAGACCATGCGCCGGCACCATACCTTTCTCTTCACCCTGAACCACCGCTACGTCGTCGATGCCGCCGTCGGAGGCAACGATGCGCGGTTCATCAACCACTCGTGCGCGCCGAACTGCGAGGCGGTGATCGAGCGCGGGCACATCTACATCGAAGCCCTGCAGGACATTTCCCCGGGGACCGAGCTCACGTACGATTACGCGTACGAGCGGGCCGATGACTACACCGAAGACGACGAGCAACTCTACGTCTGCCGCTGCGGAGCACCCGAGTGCCGGGGCACCATCCTCGTCCCGCCCAGGAAGCCGCGGCGGCCGAGCGCGAAGAAGCCGCGGACATCCGGGACGAAGCAGTCGAAGCGGACCAGGAAGCCGCAACGAACGAAGCAGTCGAAGCGCACCAAGGAGTCGAAGGGGCGAAAGGCACAACTGAAGCGGTCGGCGACGAAGAGCCGGACTGGCGGGGCGTCGGGCAGGAGGAGCGCGACGTCGAAGAACTCGAAACCGTCGAAACGGAGGGTTACGCGTTGACATGGTATCTCGCCCGCAGACGCGTGCTCACGCTCGCGCTGCTCGCGGTCTCGGCGACCGCAGTCGGGTGTACGCCGACGCAACGGACCGCCACGGCGTCGCCGGCGGCGATCGCCTCGGGCCCCGTCGTCGGTCCGGCGAACGGCACTCTGATCGTCGCCGGCGGCGGCTCCCTCGGTCACGAGATCGTGCAGCGCTTTCTCGAGCTCGCCGGCGGACCCGACGCGTCGATCGTGGTCATCCCGACGGCCGGCGGGGACACGGCGTACGCGCAGGACTGGGGAGGCGCCGACCTGCTCCGCCGCGCCGGCGCACGCCGCGTGACCATCCTGCACACGCTCGATCGCGGCGAAGCGGACTCCGAGGCGTTCGTCGCGCCGCTGCGCACCGCGCGCGCCGTCTGGTTTCCCGGCGGCAGGCAGTGGCGGCTAGTGGACTCCTACCTCGGCACGCGCACCGAGCGTGAGCTGCACGCGCTGCTCGAGCGTGGCGGAGTCGTCGGTGGAACCTCGGCGGGCGCCTCGATCCAGGCCTCCTACCTCGTGCGCGGTGCGCGAGAGGGCAATCACATCATGATGGCCCCCGGCTACGAGCGGGGGTTCGCGTTCCTCCGCGGCGTCGCCGTGGATCAGCACGTGGTGCCGCGCCGCCGGCTCGCCGACCTGCCCCTGGTCCTCGATCGCCATCCCCGACTGCTCGGCATCGGCATCGACGAGGGGACGGCGATCGTCGTCCAGGGCGACGAGTTCGAGGTGATCGGCACGAGCAATGTCTTCGTCTACGGCGGCGAGGATCCGAACGACTCCGATGGCCCCTATGTCACCCTCGATCCGGGCGGACGCTACGACATGGGCGCGCGTCGCGTGCTCACCGCCGTCGGCATCGATTCGGCGCGGCTGATGACCGACATGAGCGTGCTCGCCGCTGACTCGATGGAGGGGCGACGTACCGGAACGGCGGGGAGTACGCGCGCGCGGCTGTTTCTGGAGTGGCGCTTCGGGAACGTTGGACTCGCTCCGATCGGCAATTCGTTCCGACACCCGTTCGCGCTTCCGGCGCGCGGCGAGCAACCCGCGCAGCAGGGCATCAACTTCGTCGGCTTCGTGCGCGGAACCGTGCAGCCGGGCCGGTACATCGTCGTCACCGCGCATTACGACCACCTCGGTATCGGCCGGGTCGTGAACGGGGACTCGCTCTACAACGGCGCGGACGACAATGCCTCCGGAACCGCGGCGCTCCTCGCGATGGCGCGCTGGTTCCGCGACCACCCGCCGCGGACGTCGATCATTTTCGTCGCGCTCGATGCCGAGGAGGGCGGGCTGCGCGGCGCTCGCGCGTTCGTGGCCGAGCCGCCGGTCCCGCTCGAGACAGTGGCGTTGAACGTCAACATGGACATGATCGGGCGCAACGATCGCAACGAGCTGTACGCCGCCGGCACCCACCACTACCAGTTCCTGGCGCGCTACGTCGAGCGCGTGGCGGCATCGGCGCCGATCTCGCTGCGCATTGGTCACGACACGCCGGTCAACCCGCAGGATGACTGGACGACCCAGTCCGACCACGCTGCCTTCCACGCGGTCAAGATCCCGTTTCTCTACTTCGGCGTCGAGGATCACCCCGACTATCACCAGCCGAGCGACGAGCTTTCCGGAATTCAGCCGCAGTTCTACGTCCGGGCGGTCGAGGCGATAGCCGAGGTCATCACCGCCATCGACCAGAACATCGAGAGCGTGGTGCGGGCAGCGGGAAGGTAGGAGGCGATCGGCATGATCATCGATTGCCCGACTGATCCGGCAGATCCGACAGGTGCTCCTGCACGATCACCCAGCGCCCGTTCTGTCGCTGAAACACCATCGTCCAGGCGCCGCCGACCACGTGCGGACGGCCCTCCGGGGTGCGGTGCGGAACACGGTAGCTGGCGGTGAGCACCGCGGCATCGGGGCCGAGCACCCGCACGTGCGACGACGTCCACTCCCAGCGGGGCTGCTGCATGTTCTGACCGACGTAGTCCCAGAACCAGTCGATCTGCGCGCGCAGTGAATCGCGCGAGCTGGTCACGCGGCCGGCGGCGGCTGAAACAACCGGTCCGCTGTCCGGGTACAGACTCATGAGGCGCTCGACCACGCCGGGACGGGAGAAGTCGTACGCCCGCTCGATGAGCGCGCGCAGAGAGTCGGCGATCGCCGAGGTATCGAAGTCGGTTGCGATGCCGCCCTCAGGCGAGTAGGCGATCACCGAAGTGTCGGAGTCAGTTTCGTCGCCGGGCGGCTGCGATCCCGGGTTGCACGCGATCAGCGAGCTCGAGGCGACAGCCAGCAGGAACGCAATCCTGCGTCGCGACGCGCCGGCCGGCAGGGGTGCGGCGGAGAGTCGCGCGTAGCGAACGCCGAGGG
>CAYLPM010000363.1:0-1688 GCA_964385525.1 uncultured Gemmatimonadaceae bacterium | reverse complement strand
CGCGACGAGGGGCTCGCACGGATCGAATCCGGTGACGTCGTAGCCGAGGGCGCGGAGCGCCGCGATCTCGCGCCCGCCGCCGGCGCCGCCGACGAGCACGCGGCCGTGGCGCGGGAAGGCGTCGTGCGCGATGGCCGACTGTTCCCAGTCGAACAGTCCCTGCTGGAAGGTGCGGCCGCCGGGCGCGTATGAGCGCTGCGCGGCGTAGATGGCGTCGTTGATGCGCGCGCGCCGCTCGGGCGAGATCCACGCCAGCAGGAGCTCGTCCCGGGCCGTAGAGGCCACGCGCGCCACGGCGCTCGCGCCGCGATCGAGCGCGAGCACGGTACGCACCCACAGCGGGAGCCTGTGACGAGGGGGTGCACCGCCACGCGGTGCACCCCCTTCAGGCCAAAGCCTCCTGCGCGTGGGTCAGGCGGGCTTGAGGTGCTTGTTGACGAGCTTGGTCATGTCGAACATCGAGACGCGACCCTTGCCGTTGAAGATCGGCTTGAGGTTCTCGTCCGCGATGATAAAGCGGCGCTCCTTCGGATCCTGGAGGTTCTTCCGCTTGATGTACTGCCACAGCTTCTTCGTCACCTCGGTCCGCGGCATGGGCGACGAGCCGACGACGTTCGACAGCTGGGCACTCGGCTGCATCGGCTTCATGAAGGCCGGGTTGGGGGCGCGCTTGGTGCGCGTCTTCTTCTTCGCGGCACGCCTCGGTGCGCTCTTGCGGGCGCGCGTCTTCTTCTTCGCGGCGGACTTTTTCCGCGTTGCTTTCCTGGAGCCCTTCTTCGCGGCCTTCTTCTTGGTGGCCATGGATGCGCTCTCCTGGTGGGTGTAGCAGTTGGTGGCGTGGTACCAACGCGAGTCCAACGCGCCACAAAGTACAATCGCCTGCGCGGGACGCAATAGGGCGCACGATGCAATTTTCACTCTGGAGAACGCCAATTCTCCCTCTGGGACCGTGCTTACCACCCTCTGCGGGAGCACCGCGCTCGCTCGATGGGAGCACGCTCCTCCCTCTGACGGAACGGCGTTTCTCCCTCGCGCAGCGACCCGCCGGCGACGCTCGACCGTTCGAAATCGCGCGTATGGCTGGCAGCAGCGCCGTCAGGACGCGAACCCGCGCAGCGTCTCCACCGCGCGGACATCCCAGGGGTCGGGCGTCGCGTCATCCTCGGCGATGTCCGGGCGGGCCTGCGGCGTCTCGAGAATGAGGGGAATGCCGGCGCTGCGCGGCTCCTCCACCAGCCAGCGAAAGGCATCGACGCCGATCGTGCCCTCGCCGAGCACCGCATGGCGGTCACGTGCGGAGCCGAGCGCGCCTTCGCTGTCGTTGAGGTGGAAGAACGATGGCGGCTCGCCGGCCGCATCCTCGAACTCGTCGAGAACGGAGGCGAGCGCCGCCGCCGACGCGCTGATGTCGTAGCCCGCGACGAAGAGGTGACAGGTGTCGAGTCCATAGCCGGTGCGCGGCCGGAGCGAAGCCGGCACGAGCGAGAGGATCGCCGCCACCTCCGCGGCCGTCTTCCCCATCGTGCGGCCGCCGCCGGCGGTGTTCTCGACGAGCAGTCGGGTCTCACCGTGCACCGTTTCCAGCGCGTTCACGATCGCCGACGCGACGCGCTCGGCCGCCGCCGTCCGGTCGCCGTCGGTGGCGGCACCCGGGTGAAAGCAGACGGCGCCGATCCCGAGCGCGGTCG
>CAYLPM010000362.1:0-4214 GCA_964385525.1 uncultured Gemmatimonadaceae bacterium | reverse complement strand
TCCGTGGCCGGCGGCTTCCTGCAGGTGGCGGACGACCACGTGCGCGTGGTGACGGAGAGCGCGAGCGCGCTCTAGGGGAGTGCGCCCTTCACCCGGATGGGATGTCTGCCGACCGCGCAGGCACTGACATTGAACGCGGAGGCATCGACATTGACCGCAGAGGAACGCGGAGAAACGCCGAGGAACGCAGAGGACGGCACACCGGTCGGAGGTTTGCCCGCGACGAGCCCGGACGAATGCTTTGGAAACGGCCCCACGACGCATTGGCTTCCCGGGCTCGTTCATCCGATCATTCCTGGCTCGTGGCGGTCGGGAGCTCCTTCGGTGTGCAGTCCTCTGCAGTCCTCTGCGCTCCTCCGCGCCTACCTCTGCGCTCCTCCGCGGTTCAATGCAGATCCCATCTGCCATCGACAACCCGGAATCAGTCCATTGGTTCGCGGCAGGCAGCTCCGGCGGGGGGGCTCGCGATGCCGCCCGGACTCGCGTCGATCAGTCGTGTTCCGCGGCCGTCCCGGCGGCGTCGGTGTGCTCGACGCACATCGGATCACGCGGGTCGCAGTACGTCGCGTTGTGAATCCAGGCCGCGCCGGCAATGCACAACACCGCGAGCAGGACGATGAACGCAGCGAAGCCCCATCCCTGCGCGTTGTTGTTCACTGGACGTCTCTCTTCCATTCGCCCCTCAGGGAACGCGACCATGGTCTCGTGAGCGCAGTGAATCTAC
Source organism: uncultured Gemmatimonadaceae bacterium (assembly GCA_964385525.1). Classification (GTDB taxonomy): domain Bacteria; phylum Gemmatimonadota; class Gemmatimonadetes; order Gemmatimonadales; family Gemmatimonadaceae; genus DATKCV01. The sequence goes on along the minus strand of CAYLPM010000362.1, from coordinate 3,490 downwards.
ACTACCCGGGCGTCGGGAGAAATCCCGTCGGGCGGCGAGGCGCACGATCGTTGCACCGGCGAGGCGGGAACTCCATCCTCCGAGGAACGTCGCCGTGATCACGCCCGTCAGGATCCGCCAGCGCACACGTCGTCCCCCCGCCACTCTCCGTCGCGCGCGCCACCTCGGGGGCGCGGCGGTCGTCGGCGTCACCGTGCTGGCGATGCTGGCGGGACTTCCCTCGGGAGCCGCGGCCCAGATGCCAGGCCTCCCCGTCCTCCAGAATGCCTTTGCCTATCCGGCCGTCGCCGTGGCGGCGAACGTCGGCTACTCCACCGATGCGCTGACGCTCGCGGGCGCGGCGTCGTGGGTGCCGGCGAGCGCGCGCTACATGGTGAGTGCCGGTGCCGGCCTCGTCTCGCCCGAGGAGGGCGACGAGAACGCGCTCGCCGCCGGCGGACGCGTCGCCGTTCCGCTGCGGCAGTTCTGGGATGGCGCGCTCGGCGTGGCGGCCTTCGCGGGTGCCGGCGGTGCCTGGCTCGACGCATTCGATCAGGTGGACATCGCCGCCGGCGTCGGCATCGGCTGGCGTCGTGCCTTCGGGGTCGGACGAGGTGTGTCGCTGCACACAGCGCCGCACGTGCGTTGGGTGCGAAACTCCCTCGATGATGGATCGTCATCCTCCGCCTGGGTGGCCCGGATTTCGGCTGGCGTGGACCTGACGATCACGTCGTCGATCGGTGCCACGATCGGCTTCGAGGCCGGCAGCACCGACGAGGTATCGGCGCCGCTGATGACGAGCTCGGTGGTCGCGGCCGGCCTGTCGTACCTGTTCCGCTGATTCCTTCCTTTCCGCCCGACTCGGAGAACACAAGCAATGAGCGCTCATGGTGGCAGGATTCGCCTCGTCCTCGCCGCAGTCATCGTCGGCATGTTCGCCCCCGGCGTCGCGGCGGCGCAGGCCTGGAACTACCCTGCCTTCCAGCCGCCGACCATCACCTCGCGCGAGTTCAACTTCGCGCTCGCCGATGGCGGCGACTTCGGCACCGCGCTGGTGGCGCAGTGGCGTGAAGGAGTCGGAGTGCGCACGCAGCTCGGGCTCGAGCTCGGATTCGCCGATCCGGAAGGAGGTGGTGACACGTTTCTGCTCTTGGGCGGTAACTTCGCGTACCAGATGAGGCGTGCATCGGCCGACATGCCGCTCGACGTGTTACTCGCGGCGGGGCTGAACTTCGCCAGCGGCGACCCGGTCGATTTCATCCGCATCCCGGTGGGTATCGTGCTCGGCCACCGCTTCCCACTCGAAGGCCAGCTCGCGATCACGCCGTACGCGCACCCGAAGCTGCAGCTCGACTTCTGCGGCGACTGCGCGGAGGAATCGGAGTTCGGGCTCGGCTTCGACATCGGCGCGAACTTCGAGTTCTCGCCCGCACTCGCGATGCGCCTCGCGCTCGTGTTCGGGGGCTCGGACTACTTCGACGACGAAAGCGCGTTCGGACTTTCGCTGGCGTGGCACCCGGGTCGCCGCTGAACCGACCGCTGGAACGCAAACGGGGCCGCCTCCCGCAGGGAGGCGGCCCCGTTCGCGTGCGCCGTCCCGGCGGTCGCCGGTGGCCGCTGTCCTTTGATCAGGTTCCTCACGCAGAATCGAGCTGGAAGGGTTCTGGCTTCGCCCTCGGGCGCGCTCGAGGGGTGGCAACGCCGTGACCGGAGCCGGTGCCTCGATCCGGCCCGCGGACCCGGAGATTGGCTTGCTATTTGCCCGCCGTCATATCATCTCAGGCAGGCGCGGACACAATGGCAGCGGACGAACGTCCGACAATTCTGGTGGTGGATGACAACCACGACAACACCGAGATCGTGCGCGAATATCTCGAGGCCCGCGGCTATCCGGTGACGGTCGCTTTCGACGGGGACGAAGCGCTGGCGCTGTTCGAGCAGACTCGGCCGGCCCTGGTGCTGCTCGACGTGATGATGCCCGGGCGCGACGGGTGGGAAGTCTGTCGCATCATGAAGCAGCACGCCGAGCACGGCAAGCAGGTGCGTGTCGTCATGGTCACGGCACTCGGCGAATGGGAAGACAAGCAGGAGGCGCTGCACACGGGTGCTGATGACTATGTCTCCAAGCCGTTCGATCTGCCGCACCTCGCGGCGACGGTGGAACGCAACCTCGCAGTTCGAAGAACCGCGGCGTCCGGGCGACGCTGAGCGGCGCGTCCGGTGAGCCAGTCGATCCTGCTGACCGACAGCGACGATCCTGCGGTCACGGAAGCGGCCGGGCAGCTCGAGGGGTGGACCGTCGAAATCCGTCCGGAACGCCGGCTCGCGCCATCGATCGAGCTGGTCGTCGGCACGCGTGCCGTGCTCACCACGACCCGGAATCCGAATGCGCTCCGCGACGTCGTCACGTGCGCCCGGCACGCCGGCGTGCCGGTGATCGTCGGGTGCCGGGATGACATGGCGCGGCGGCGCGCGGTCGAGCTGCGTGTCGACGAGTGGTTCCGCCTCCCCGCTGCGGCCGACGAGATCGCCGCGCGGGTGCGCTCGGCCGTCGCGCGCGTGATGCCGACGGGCAACGAGGCCGTTCGCCAGGCCGAGCACGTGGAGTACGAGCAGCTGTTGTACGACTTTCTGACCGGCCTGCCCACGCTGCCGGTGATGATCGAGCGCTCACGCCAGATCATCAAGGAGCGTGGGGAGCTGGTCGTCCTGTACTTCAACTTCGTTCGCTACTCCAAGATCGAGGAGATCTATGGATGGGAGAAGCTCGACGCCGTCCTGGAGACGACCTCCGGGGCGGTGCGGGAATTCCTGGACAGCACCGTCCTGAAGACCTCCCGTGTCCTGCTGAGCTTCACCAACGACGACGACTTCATCTTCTTCCACGTCCCGCAGGAAGGCGTGCAGGCGACGACGGACAAGGAGGTCGACGCGATGGTGACGGAGCTCCAGCGCCACGTGCAGACGCGGATCGAAGCGGCGCACGGCGAGGACATCGCCACGCTGTTCGACATCTACGTCGGGCGTGCGCACGTCTACTACAATCCGAAGGTCCGGCTCGAGCGGCTGATCTACCGCGGCATTCGCGAGGCCGCCAACGCCGCGAAGAGCATCGAGGAGCGCGAGAAGGCGAGCAAGGTGACGGACCTGCGCGCGAGCCTGCGCGACCGGCTCGTCTACGTCGACTACCATCCGATCGTGATCGCGGAGTCGGAACGGATCTTCGGCTACGAAGCGCTCGCGCGCGGCATCATGCGCAGTCTCCGCAGCCCGGAGGTGATGTTCGAGGTGGCGGCGGAGGCGGACCTGATCTGGGAGCTGAGCCGGCTCTGCCGCGGCCGCGCGCTCGAGGGGATGGCGTCGCGCCTCGGCCCCGACGAGCTGCTGTTCCTGAACGTCGACCCCCACGACTTCGCGGACCCGGCGTTCACGGAGCAGGAGGCGGCGGATCCGCATCGCGTCGTTATCGAGATCACTGAGCGCACGGCGATCAAGGACTATCCCAAGTTCC
>CAYLPM010000361.1:0-5743 GCA_964385525.1 uncultured Gemmatimonadaceae bacterium | reverse complement strand
ACTGGAATCCATCCGTGTGCCGGATCTCGGCGTGGATCTGGATGGGTTCCGTCAACACATCACAGGGCGCGTCCCACTCGGTTTCGCCATACGTCGACGTCCGCGGATCGCAGATCGAGTAGGCGGGAAAGAAGATCGCGTGCTTCCCGAGCACGAACGTCCCGCCCGTCGGCGTGACCGTGACGTCGGCCGACAGGGAGTCGGGCGCCATCTGATCGACGATGATGTCGGGGTTCGGCGCGCCCACCGGCACCGCGGCACGCTGAGGCGCCATCGCGTCGCGGCCGCAAGCGGCCGTGACGAGCCCCAGTGCCAGGGAGGCGAGGGTGAGCGTGGTTGCACGACGCATTGAAAGGTCCTCGGGAATGAGGTGCCACCGGCGGCACCGGCCTCTTCTAAAGCAGAGCCCATACCACTGCAGGGCCCGTCAGCTATCTCGCACTCAAGTCGAAGTAGATCAAGTAGTTATAGCCTTCTCCGCAAACAGATGTTAGCCCGCACCTCGGCGTAATCGGACAACACGACCGGACATATCGCCCTCATGTCCGGGTCAGCAGTTCCTCGTACTTCCGATTCATCCCCTCGTAGCCCAGCTCCTTCATTCGCTCGGCGTACCGGGTCAGCGTGGAGCGCATCTGAACGGGATCGTGCTCGTAGAGCACGCCCGCGCACTCGACCGTGAGCCACGCGGCACGGTAGACGTCGTTTGCCTCCGCTAGCTCGAGCGCATGCTCGAAGTGCTGCATCGCTTCGCCGAGTCGACCCTCTCCGGCACTCATCATCGCCGTCAGCGCCTCGACGAGCTCGCGGCCCTGGAACCACCCGGTGCGCTGCTGCATCCCTACGCTCGCGCTCTCGAACGCGCCGCGGGCGAGCGCGAGTTGTCCCTGCTTGAGCAGCGACAAGCCGCGCCCCGCCTGCGCGCCGATCTCGACCTCCGAGTGGCCGATCCGCTGCGCGAGCGCGGCCGTGACCTCGTACAGCTCGGCTGCGGACTCGTGCTCGCCACGCTCCCGATCGAGGTGCGCGAGATTGTACAGCGCGTACAACTGCCGCTCGCTGTGCTTCACCGCCGCGAACAGCGCAAGCGCCTCACCGAGCAGCTCTCGCGCCCGGTCGTAGTCGCCGCACAGCAGGTGCACCACACCGAGATTCAGCGCCGCGAGGCCCCAAAGATCCGGCGTCCCGGCGGTCCGCCCGATCGAGATCGCCGTCGTCAGCGTCTGTCGCGCGTTCTCCCAGTCGCCCCACTGGGTGTAGATGATCCCCATGTTGTTGTGGCAGCGAGCCTGCCCGCGACGATCACCCTGCGACTGGTAGAGCTCGAGCGCGCGCTTGAAGATCTCGATCGCCTGCGCCGGCTGATCGTGCTGCAGCGTTATGCCGAGCCGGTTGAGGGAGTCCGCGAGCAGCGTCGGCTCGCCGAGCTTCTCGCTCATGCGCACCGCCTCCCAGGCGATCCGCTCGGCGGCCGGGCGGTCGCCCAGCCGGCCGTTCGCCTGCGAGAGCATCGTCAGCAGCGCGACCCGCTCGGCGTCGAAGCCGAACGTCTTCGCCTCCTCATCGAGCGCTTCGCACACCTCGAGCGTGCGGCTGGCCGGCTGCCCGAGCAGGCCGCGCACCCGCTCGCGCTGCCGCCGCAGCGACAGCGAGCGCTTGCGATCTCCCTGTCCCAGATACCACTCGATCGCGAGGTCGCAGAGCTCCTCGGCTTCATCGTACCGCCCGACGACCTCGGCGATCTGCGCGAGCCGGGCGCGCACCTCCGCCAGCTCCGCGGGCGACGTCGCGTTGCGCTCGGCCATCCGCAGGAACTCGGTGCCCTCCTGATGCGCGTAGACTTCCTTCGCGCGATCCGCCGCCGAGAGCGCGAACTCGTACGCCTTGGCGTTGCTGCCCGCGCGATCGTAGTGCGTCGCAATCTCCGCCAGCAGGTCCGGCGTGAGATGCTCCATTGCCTGCGCGACGCGCTCGTGGATGCGGCGGCGGCGGCGCGGGTTCAGCGAGGCGCGCAGCACCTCGGCCATCACGCCGTGGGCGAACGTGTAGCGGTCCCCGCCCCGCTCGCCGACCGATGCCAGCACCGACATCGCCACCGCTTCGTCGACCGCATCGAGCAGCTCCTCCTCCGTCCCCGCCCCCGACTCGATCGCCAGATCGAGATCGAACTCGCGCCCGATCACCGCGGCCGTCGTGAGAATCTGCTGCGACTTGTGCGAGAGCCGCGCGAGTCGCCGAGAGATCAGATCGCTCACGCCGAGCGGGAGGCGCAGCTCGGAGACGGGGCGCCACTCCCACCGCTCGCCCGTGTACCAGACCGCGCCTTCGTCGACGAGCGTCCGGAGCACCTGCACGACGAACAGCGGATTCCCCTCCGTGTGGCGGTACAGGAACGCGAGGAACTCGCGCCCCACATCCTGACGGTGGAAAGCCGCCTCGATCCACTGCTTGAGCTCCTCGCGCGTGAGGCGCGACAGGTTCAGCTCGTGGAACCGTTCGTTGCGGGAGAGCCGGCGACGGCGCTCGAGCGATTCGCCGTACGTCTCCTCCGCGCGCATCGTCAGGCAGATGAGGAGCCGCTCGTTCTCGAGCTGCGGGATCAGGTACTCGAGCGTGTCCCACGATGCCGAGTCGGCCCACTGCATGTCGTCGAGCGAGATGACGAGCGGGCGGTCCTGCGCGGCGACGCGGATGTACTCGGCGATCTCCTCGAGGAGCATGTACTTGCTCCCGCCCTGAGTCTCGCGCTTCTCGTCGCCCGCGAGGCCGGGGACGAGTTGCGGCAGCTCGCGCCAGGCGCGGGCCGGAGCCGCGGAGAGCCGGCGGATCGCGCCGATGGCCTCGGCCCACGGCGCGTACGGCGGCTGTACGTCCGCCTCGTGACAGCGCCCGATGATGAGCGAACCGGCGCGCAGCCGCACTTCCGGCTCGAGCTGCTTGATCAGCGTCGTCTTCCCGACGCCGGCCTCGCCGCTGATGGCGACGACGCGTGGGCGTCCCTCGGTCGCGTCCTCGAGGTGGTGCACGAGCGAGCGCAGCTCCTCCACGCGTCCGACGAATCGCTCGATGCTGAGCGGCAGGTGCGAGGGCTGGGCATCGCCCGTCGTCGCTGTCGCGACGCCATCCCGCCCGTGCCGCTTGACCTGGTACAGGGCGCGGTCCGCCGCGGAGAAGATGGTGTCGAACTCCTCCCCGTGCGCTGGATACGCCGCGACACCGATCGAGACGGTCACCGGGACGCTGCCCGCGCGGTCCCGGAGCTGGAAGAGGTGCCCGCGCAGCGCGGCGCAGATGCGCTCGGCGACGTCCTTCGCGCCCTCGGCCGGAGTGTCCGGAAGCAGCGCGACGATCTCGTCGCCGGCGTAGCGCGCGGCGATGTCGTCGTGACGTAGATTGCGCCGCACGATCTCCGCGACTTCCACCAGCACGTCGTCACCCTGCAGGTGGCCGTAGGTGTCGTTGATCAGCTTGAAGTGATCGATGTCGATGATGAGCAGCGACACCGCCTGATGCGCGGCGAGCGCGCCGTCGATCGCGTCCGTGGCGGACTCGATGAAGGCGCTGCGCAAGGGCAGACGGGTCAGATCATCGATGCGGGTCGTCAAGCAGGGCGCGGGCTGGGAGAGTGAACCGAACGGAGGGACGAGGCGTTCGGCTCGGGCGAAGCAATCTAGCGCGCGCACGGAAGCTCGTCCCACTACCTCGTCGTGGTGGGCCGCCCGTTCGCGGTGGGACCGTGGCTATCCTTTCGGACGAGGACGTCATCCTTATGGTAATCACGCGTGCGGCCGCCGTCAGGTGTCCCTTAACGAGGGACGAGCGGCGCCCGTCAAACGGGCGAACTCTTCGCGGGCGACCAGCATGCCTTGCACGATCCAGTCACTGGCGATCACTCTCGCGCTCGCCACTTCGTTCGTTCTCTCTTCGCCTCCCGTCGCCGCCCAGTCGGCCGGGATGGCGGTCCAGCGAACCGTGTCCGGCGACCGATCGGGCGAGCTCCCCGGCGAGCGGTCATCGCGGGAACTGACCGCGGACCAGCAGGTCGTCCACATCCTGAACCGGCTCGCATTCGGTGCCCGTCCGGATGACGTACGGCGGGTGCGCGAGATCGGTGTCGACCGCTGGATCGAGCTCCAGCTCCACCCCGAACGGATTCGCGATGACGCCACCGAGCGCTTCGTGACCGCGTCGTATCCCACGCTCGCGCGGACCATCCCCGAGCTGCTTGCGGACGCGTTGCCGCAGGAGCGCGCCCCCCGCCGCCAGGCGCAGATGCGAGCCGCCACCGGCGGCGACAGCGTGGCGATGCGGGAGGTCGCGCGCGACACGGCCGCGATGCGTCGTGCGCGCCGGGCAGCGCAGCAGACCCTGGCCGAGCTCCAGTCCGCCAAGGTGGCGAGAGCCGTCCTGAGCGAGCGCCAGCTCGAAGAAGTGATGGTGGACTTCTGGGAGAACCACTTCTCGGTGTTCGCCGGCAAGGGGCCGACGCGGTACTTCGTCGGGTCCTGGACCCGGGACGCGATTCGCCCGCACGTGCTGGGCAACTTCCGGGAGATGCTGGGCGCAGTGGCGCGGAGTCCGGCGATGCTGTTCTACCTCGACAACTGGCAGAGCGCGGCGGACAGCGGGCGTCCGACGCTGGCGCAGGTGCAACAGGAGCGGATGGCTGGCCGCCGTCCTCGTGCGCAGATCCGGCGACCCGGGCAGCGGATGCCGCCGGCGGGGGCGGCGGTCCCGCAGCCGCCTCCGGCGGCACGCCGGCGTCCGGGCCTCAACGAGAACTACGCCCGCGAGCTGCTCGAGCTCCACACGCTCGGCGTGGACGGCGGATACACCCAGCAGGATGTGGTCGAGGTCGCGCGCGCGTTCACCGGCTGGTCGCTCGAGGAGCCGCGGCGTTCCGGCAGGTTCGTGTTCCGCCCGCAAACCCACGACGCGGGCGAGAAGACGGTGCTCGGCGTTCGCCTGACGGCGGGCCGCGGCATGGAGGATGGCGAGCAGGTGCTCGACATCGTCGCTCGGCATCCCGCCACCGCCCGGTTCATCGCGCACAAGCTGGCGACGCGCTTCGTGAGCGACTCGCCGCCGGCGGCCTTGGTCGAGCGCGCGGCGGAGACGTTCCGGCGCACCAACGGTGACATCCGCGAGGTCGTCCGCACGATCGTCACCTCGGACGAGTTCTTCTCGCGCGCGGCCTATCGCAGCAAGGTCAAGTCGCCCTTCGAGCTGGTCACGAGCGCGCTGCGCGCCGTGGGCGCCGAGCCCGATCCGACGCCCCGCACGGCGCAGGTCGTCGGCCGGCTGGGTCAGCGGCCGTACATGCACGAGGCGCCGAACGGCTGGCCCGAGACCGGGGCCGACTGGATCAACGCGGGGGCGATCCTCAACCGCATCAATTTCGGCATGCAGATGGCCGCGGGCCGCATGCCGGGAGTGAACCTGCGCCGCGTTCCGCTCTCGCAGGAGTTTCGATCGGCGACGCGCGAGGAGCAGGTCGACGGCGTGATCAGCGCGCTGTTCAACGGCGAGGTCTCCGCGGACACCCGAGCCGTTCTGCTCTCGGGCGAGAACCCGCTCGGCACGGGTGATCCGGAGTTGCCGGCCGTCCAGGGGCTGGCGCAAGTGCTGGGATTGGCGCTGGGCGCGCCCGAGTTTCAGAGACGCTAGACTCGAGGACTACTCTCATGCACAGACGCATTTTCGTGCGCTCCGGCGCGCTCGCGCTCGTCACGCTCGGCCTGAG
>CAYLPM010000360.1:0-1673 GCA_964385525.1 uncultured Gemmatimonadaceae bacterium | reverse complement strand
CCGGTGTGCAGTCCTCTGCGATCCTTCGCGCCAACCTCTGCGATCCTCCGCGGTTCAATGCAGGTCCACCGGCCATCAATGACTCGGCCTCGGTCCCCTAGAAGCGCGACGAACGGATCCAGGTGTCCGAACGTGCCCAAGCCGCCTCGAACCGGCGATGTGCGTCCTCCGCATCCGACTCGCGCCCCTGCGCCCGCAGGGCCAGCTCGAGACCGATCAGGCTCCAACCGTTTCGCGGATGGCGGTCGAGATCGGCCAGGTAGACGCGCTCCGCGTCGGCCGCACGACCGGCGTCGAGGAGGGCGGCACCCAGCCAGTGGCGCGCCGAAAAGTTGAGCGGCTCGGGCTCATCGTAGCGCAACTCATCCTCGATGGCGACGGCACGCTCGAGCGCCGCGACCGCCCCGGCGAGCCCGCCCTCGTGGCGCAGGAGCTCCGCGCGCAGTATCCCGCCGGCGATCCCGAGCAGCTGCTCGGCCGAATGACCGCGCATGCTGCCCGTGAGCCCCGCCGCGCTGTCGACTCGTGCGAGATACACCCGAGCCGAGTCGGCGTTGCCCATGCGCAGGTGTGCATGGCCGCGCGCGAACTCGAGAAGTCCGCGCTGAACGCCATCGCCGGACGCCGCCTCGAGCTCGAGGACCTCATCGAACCGGCCGAACCGCAGCAGGACCAGCGCCCGATAGAAGACTCCGCCGCGGGTGATCTTCGCGTAGTCGCGCGCGGCCTGCTCGGCGACGGCACCCTGGCCGTCGTACGATGCCGAGAACAGCAGCATGTGCAGGTTGTGCGATGGATAGATCGCGAAGCCGCCGCCGGTCTCCGAGCGGAGATCGCTGTGCCATGCCTCGATGTTCGCCCTGACCGCGTCGCCCCAGCGGCCGATGCGGTTGAACGTGTGCGACGGCATGTGGTTGATGTGACTCGCCCCGGGGATGGTGCGGCCCAGCACTTCGGCGCAGTGCTCGGCCCTGCCGGGCTCCGTCGTCGACTCGGTGGCGTGCACGTAGAGATGGCAGGCGCCCGGATGCGCGCGATCGCGCGCCAGCACGGCTCCGAGAACCTCGTGAATGCGCATCACGGCCGGCTTCTCGAGGTCCCACGTCCCGCGACGCGGCTCGAGGAGCATCAGCGATTCGGCGTAGAGCGTCCCCACGTCGAGGTCATCCGGATGTGCCTCGTAGACGCGCGCCATGGCGGCGGCGTACGTCGAATCGAGCGCCGGCCGCTGGGCGCGAACGAACGTCGGCGCGTATCGGACGGCCATCGCCTCGATGAGCGCCCGGTCCACCGGACGAGAGCGACGCTGCGCCAGCTCGCGGGCGCGCAGGATCGCGGCATACGCCGCGGGAGCGCCGTCGGCGTTCATCGGGCCGTTGAGGTAGGCGCCGCGCGCCCACGCCTCGCCCCAGAAGCACATCGCGCACGACGAATCGCGCCGCTGCGCCTCACGAAACGACTTGACGGCCTCCTCCGGCGCGAAGGAGTAGAGGAGCTGCATCCCCTGATCGAAGTACGCCTGCGCATCGCTCGATGTCGTGCCCGCGTCGCGCGAGAATGGACCCAGTGCGTCGCGATGGAGGGGCATGCCGGAGTCCGCGGCGGCCGGCATCGGATGGCCGGCATGCTGGGCGGCGGTCGTGGCGGGAGCGATCAGCAGGATCGCGAGGACG
>CAYLPM010000359.1:0-1816 GCA_964385525.1 uncultured Gemmatimonadaceae bacterium | reverse complement strand
TCGCCCGGCTCCTCCGATTCGAGGATCATGATGACGAGCTGGTCCACCTCGCCGTGACGATCGGGTACGGGCCAGACGGTGAATCGCCAGGGCGCATCGCCGGCGCGGAGCGGCGAGATCATCGCCTCGCGCGCGACCACTCCGCCGCGCCGAACCTGATCGAGGAGTGCGCCCAGCTCCCGTGCGGTGCCGACTGAGGAACCGCCGGTGATCGGAGCTCCGACGGAGACGGTTCGCAGTGCGCCGAGTCGCCGGAATGCCGTGTTGGCGTGTACGAGCACATGCTCGGGTCCGCGCACGACGGCGACGGCGAACGGTGCATGCTCCAGATAGCGACGGGACCACTCGCCGTAGTCGCGCGGAGCGCCGGTTGCCCGCTCGGCTCGCGGACCGAACGTGTCGGCCGGCGTGTCCTCGTGCATCTCGCGGCGGGTCATTGGCCGTTCGTGCGGCCGGGGGCGACTGTGTCCGACTTCCAATCGGGGACGCCGGTGATGATGCCGTGGTAGCCGGTGAGCGGCTTGCCGATCACCGCGCCCGTCGGTGTGATCTCGTAGAAGCGGAACTCTCGCCCGTGCTCGCTGCCACGCATCTTGACCACCGCGAGCACCGTGCGCAGCTCCCCGTCGATCTCGACAAAGCGCTGCGCGATGATGTCGTCGGCGATGAACGAGACCTTCTCGCTGGTGAACCGCACATCGGACTGCGTCTGGACCACCTCGGCGGTCATGACGACCGTGACACCGGTCGCCGTCAGCGCGCCGACGAGCCTGTAGAGCGATTCGCGAAAATCCTCGCGGAATGTCGGGGCGAGGGCGATTTCGAATCCGGAGAGCGAATCGATCACCACCCACCGCGCGCCGAGTGCCCGCACGGACTCGAGGATCTCCCACAGCGTCTCGTCGACGGACAGGTCGAGCGGCCGCAGGTAGAGGACGCGGAGCTCGCTGTCGCGCTCGGTCGCCAGGTCACTCTCCACCGCTCCGAGGCGCGTGGAGTACTCCGCGGGGTACTCCTCGAACACGACGACGACGCCCGGTGATCCGCTCCGGAGCGCCGAGGCGGCGAACTGTCTCGCAAACGTCGACTTCCCGGTGCCGGCGGGGCCGGTGAGCATCAACGCATCACCGACCGGGATGCCGCCACCCATCATCTCGTCGAGGCCGGGAACGCCGGTGGACATCCGCCCGGTGAGGGAAGCGGCCCGCTGCCCCTGCTGCTCGGGGATGCGCGGGAACACGTGCACGCCGCGATCCGAAATGCGGAACGTGTGCAGCCCCGGCATGAACGCGCGCCCGCGGACCTTCGTGACGCGGAGCTTGCGGACGACGGAGTTGCGGTCGCTCTCCTGCATCAGCCACACTATCCCGTCGGCGACCGTGAACACGGGATTCTTCTGCTCGGTTTCCCCGAACGCCGCGAGCAGAAACGATGTGACCTCCCACGTCGTGAGATGGAGCGCCAGACGCTGCACGAAATACTCGAGCCCCATCACCGATTCCTCTTCCATCTCCGAGTCGAGCTCGGCTTCCGGCGCCCGCGAACGCTGAGAGAGCGTCCGGAAGGAGTCCACGACGACGATCGACGGCTCGGTGCGCTCGACTTCCCGGACGATGCGGTCCAGCGCGAGGCCGAGGTCTCCGTGAACGGCTTCCTCACTGAGGTTGATGAACCGGACGGCGGAGTCGACGAGCTCCGGCCGGAAGAAATGGAACTGCCGCTGGTAGCGGAGCATCTTGATGGTGGGCTCGCCGAGGACCGTGAAATAGAGAGCGGGCCTCTCGGCGGTCGCGTTCGCGAACACGATCTGCTGCGC
>CAYLPM010000358.1:0-1980 GCA_964385525.1 uncultured Gemmatimonadaceae bacterium | reverse complement strand
GCAGCCGCTCGAGCTGTACTTCGGCGTGATCCATTACCTGTTCGTACAGCGGAACGATTCGCGCGCACTCCGCCTCGACATTCCGGCTCGTGCGCACGCAAAGGCCGTGGCGGTCGCGGGCGCGCAGCGTCTCCCGCAGCTGACGGCGGTAGCCGGCGCGCATCGCGCCGACGTACTCATCGAAGCTGCTCCACGAGATCGGCAGCCGGCACGACGGCAGGCTGGGGAGGCGCTGGTATCCGCCTCGTTCGAGCGGGGCCAGGGTCGCGAGTTCACCGTCCGCATGCTCCTTGAAGCAGACGATCGGTGCACCCTCATTGGCGGCGAGCTCCTCGGCCACGGCATCGATCGCGGCGAGGGCCGCCGCCGCATCTGCCTCGGCGTGAATGCGGAGCAGCGACTGGCCGAACGAAACCGGCAGTCCGCAGAAGACGACCGGCACCTCGAGAAACCGCGGTATCACGCGCCGGATGCCGCGCATCACTGATCGCGCGGTTCCCGTGGCGAGCAGGTCCAGGCGAACCCGCATCACGCACAGGGATGCGATCGCGGCAAGCGCATTGCCGTCGTACACGAGCACGTGACGGTACGATGCATCGGCAACGCGTGCGCGCTCGCACACCCTGACGAAGCGATGCGACGCCTGCAGATCGTCGGCGCCGACGAGGGAGTCCCACTCTACCGCCGGCACGTCCGCGATCGAGTGCTGCGCACGAACCGAGATCACGGGGCCTCCGGTGCCGAGACGAGGTCGGCGGGCGCCACTGACCCGACGGATGCGACCGACGCGGCCGGCGTGACCGCTGCGCCATGGTGGGGCGCGAGCGCGCGAAACGCGGCGAGTGCCTCTTCGATGTCGACGGCGGAATGCGCCGCGGTGACGCAGAGTCGCAAGCGCGCCGCCCCCTCGGGTACCGCCGGCGGGATCACGGCGCAGCCGATGATGCCGCGGTCGAACAGAGCGCGCGACAACCGCCACGCCGCTTCGTTCGCGCCGAGCACCACGGGAACGATGGGCGTCTGCGAGCTGCCGCAGTCGTAGCCGGCCGCGCGCAGCCCCTCGCGCAGCCGGACGGCGTGCCGCCGCACGGTCGCGAGCCGCTTGGGCTCCTCGTCGATCACACGCAGCGCCGCGAGTGCCGCGGCAGAGGCGGCGGGACACAGCGCCGCCGAGAACATGTACGGCGCCGCGCCGTGCTGGAGGTAGATCATCAGCTCGCGCGTGCCGGCCAGAAAGCCGCCGTTCGCCGGGATGGCCTTGGAGAGGGAGCCCATCCAGATGTCGATGTCGGCCGGGTCGACTCCCCAGTGCTCGTCGATGCCGCGTCCGTGCGCGCCGAGCACGCCGAGGGAGTGTGCCTCGTCCACCATGATGTACGCGCGGTGGCGCTTGGCGACGGCGACGATCTCGGGAAGCGCGCAGAGGTCACCGTCCATCGAGTACACGCCTTCGACGATGACGAGGGTACGCCGCGCCGGCGACTCGCGGCGCAGCTCGCGCTCGAGGGAGTCCGGATCGTTGTGCGCGAAGCGGCGCGCCGGGACCGTCGCCAGCCGACAGGCATCTATCACACTGCGGTGTGATCGCGCATCCATCACGACGCGGTCGCGCGGGCCGAAGAGCGCCCCGATGGCGGCGATCGCCGCCGCGTAACCCGAGGTAAAGGTGACCGCCGCTTCCGTCCCCTTGAATGCCGCGAGCTCGTGCTCGAGCGTGCGATGCAGCGTGCTGGTGCCGGTGAGGAGCCGGACTCCGCCCGTGCCCGTGCCATGCGCCTTGATCGCGTCGATCGCCGCCGCCTCGATCGCCGGATGGCCGATGAGCCCGAGGTAGTCGTACGACGAGAGCATCAGCATCGACCGTCCGTCGATGGAGACGCGCGGCCCGGACCGCCCGTCGAGGGGCGCCTGGTACGTGTAGAGGCCGGTGTGCATCCCCCACTCGACCACGTCCAGCCAGGCGCGCGCGCCGGGGATGCC
>CAYLPM010000357.1:0-1750 GCA_964385525.1 uncultured Gemmatimonadaceae bacterium | reverse complement strand
CCTCGCCCCGCTTCGCCGATGGATTCCGACGATCGGTATGATCGACATCACGCCGATCGTCGCTTACATCATCCTGATCGTGCTCGAGGGACTCATCATGCGGAGCCTCTTCTGAGGGCATGGTCGGACCTGCGCCGAGGGTCGCGAAGCGGTGGACGCCAGAGGCGCCGCTGCACGGCGCGCCGGTGATCATCACCGAGCGCGACGGCGCGGTCCGTTTCGCCGTCCGCGTTCAGCCGCGCGCTTCCCGCTCCGCGGTCGACGGTGTCCACGGCGATGTCCTCAAGGTGCGTCTCACGGCGCCGCCGGTGGAGGGTGCTGCCAACGAAGCCCTCGTGGCCCTGCTCGCCGACGAGCTCGGCGTCAGTCGCCGCGCGATCACGATCGTGGCCGGGGCTTCGTCGCGGTCCAAGATCGTCGAGGTCCAGGGAATCGGCCGCGAAGCCATCGAGCGTCTGGCATTCGGACCGGAACGCTGATAGTCTCCTGACGCAATGGCGATGATACTGCTGATCGGCACCGACCTGGCGTTGCTCGAGGGAGTGGCGCAATCGCTCGGTGCCATCGGACATCAGACTCGACTGGCGCTCACGCTCGCGGAAGGAACGGATCTAGCCGGCAGCGGCATCCCGCCACTCCTCGCGGTGATCCAGCGGGACCTTGTCGTCGGGAAGACCGACGCTCTCCGCATTCCGCTCGCGCCGGGTGGGACGATCGTGATCTTCCGCACCGACGCCGACACGCCGACGCAGGCACTGGGTGCGCCGATTCAGCGAGCCGTCATCGCCGATCTGGCTTTGCCACTCGAGCGCCACCGGCTGATCGCGCTCGTTCACCATGTGGTCGACCGCGCGCGCCGCACCGGGCGCGGGCCGTCACACACGCCGCCGGAGCAGCAGGCACCGCACAAGTAGTGAATGACCTGACTCATCGTGCGGGTCACGGTGGGGACCGACCCGCCTCCCTCCCCTAGCGTTGCCTTTCACACCCGAGGCAGTCCTGACGGGGACGCGGCTTGCCCAGTTGCATGCCTATTGCTAGACTGCACCTCAGTACACAACCGATCCGTGGCGATTTCAGGCAACTTGCGGCCACGTTAAACATTTCGCTAAAGCGCCGGCCCGGCGCCCATTGCGCCGGGCCGTTTGCGTTCCGGGACCCAGATGACCGATCGACCAGCACCGCACCCTTCGGCTCGGAAGACACGGACCCGATCGGCGTATCTCGACGCCCTCTCCAACCGCGTCCTCGTCTACGACGGCGCGATGGGCACCAACATCCAGCTCCACCACCTCACCCCGGCCGACTTCGGCGGCCCCGAGCTCGAGGGCTGCAACGACAACCTCGTCCTCACCCGCCCCGACGTCATCCAGTCGATCCACGAGTCCTTCCTCGCCGTCGGCTGTGACGTCGTCGAGACCTGCACCTTCCAGTCGACCCCGCACCGCCTCGCCGAGTGGGGACTCGGCGACAAGGTCCACGAGCTGAACGTCGCCGCCGCCCGCCTGGCGCGTGCGGCCGCGGACAAGTACTCGACTCCCGGCAAGCCGCGCTTCGTCGCCGGTTCCATTGGCCCCACGGGCATGCTGCCGTCGAGCGATGACCCGGCGCTCTCGAAGATTACCTACGACGAGCTGGCGGAGAACTTCTACCAACAGGCGAAGGCCCTGGTCGAAGGTGGTGTCGACGTCCTGCTCGTCGAGACGGCGCAGGACATCCTCGAGGTGAAGGCCGCCATTGCCGGATTCGA
>CAYLPM010000356.1:0-2029 GCA_964385525.1 uncultured Gemmatimonadaceae bacterium | reverse complement strand
GCCGAAGCGCGACTCACGATGCTGGTGTTCGCGATCTTCGCGACCGCCGCGCTGGTGCTGGCGGCGGCGGGACTCTACGGCGTGATCGCCTTCGGCGTCGCGCAGCGGACGAGGGAGATCGGCGTGCGGCTGGCCATTGGCGCGGAGCCGGCGCGGGTGCTTCGCATGGTGCTCGCCGACGGACTGCGACTGGCAGGACTCGGGCTCATCAGCGGAGGCGTGGTCGCCTGGTCCGCTTCGGGAATGCTGCACGCCATCCTCTACGGCATCGAGCCGAGCGACCTGCCGACCTGGACGGGGGTGACGCTCCTGCTGATCGGCATCGCCGCGGTCGCGAGCCTCGTCCCGGCGTGGCGGGCGGCACGGCTCGATCCGGTGGTGGCGCTGCGCAGCGAATAAGCCGCGCGTCAGATCACGGTCGATCTCTCGCGCTCGTCACCGAGACGTGGGCCCCGAGCCTTCCCGACATGCTGGCGGCCGTCGTACGCGACATTCCGTCCTCACTTCACCCGTCGCATTCCCTCCTCCGCCTGCACGACGAGCGGCTGGAGCTCGACATCCGGCGCGCTCCAGCGCGCCAGGAAGCGCGCATAGTGCTCCTTTGCCTCGCGCCGTCGCCCCGCCCGCTCGTGAATCCCCGCCATGTGCAGGTACGCGGGCCCGAGAAAGACGTGCTCGGGTCCGACGAACTGCGCGAACCCCGAGTACCAGCCCAGCGCTTCGGGCTCGCGGCCCACGTCCTCGAGCATTCGCGCGCGCAGGTAACGGCCGAGCGGTCGGAGATGGATCGGCGTGCTCACGTCGTACTGACGCTGGAGCCGAAGCGTTGCCCGCTCCAGGTGTCGCAGCGCGCGCGCCGGCTCCTCATCTCGCATTGCGACCAGGGCGCGGATCTCGAGAGCGAGATCAGCGAGCAGCCCGATCGAATCGGCCGGCACGCGCTCACGCTCGAGTGAAACGGCATGCCGTAGCGCTTCCTCCCGATCGCCAAGGCGCGCGGCGAGCAGCCCGAGCCAGTAGCGTCGAAGCTGTGGCGCGAGCATCCACGGCATCTCGAACCATCCCGCGTCGACCCGTGCGACGTCGGTCGGCGCAGGCCACGACTGCACCTCCGCGCGGAGCGCGCGCACCACCGAGTCGGGGAAGGCGAGATCCGGAAGCACGGTGAACCAGACTCGATACGCCAGTGCGAGCTCCGGTGCCAGTCGTGCGAGCTCCGTGAAGGACTCCTCGGCCACTCGACGGCGGCCGCCGGCGAGTCGCGTGAGCGAGATGAGCAAATGTCCCGAGGCCCGGGCGCCGGCCGAGCGACGAGCGGAGTCGGTCAACACCCAGGCGAAGCGCTCTGCCGCGGCGAGATCGTCGGTATACATCGGTACGTAGGCGGCCGCGTTCCAGGCGGTGTACGTCTCGACGCTCCCCAGTTCAGTCAGCAACGCCTGGACGGCGACCGAGTCTCGACGGCCCACCGCGATCGCCGTCCGGATGGAGGCCGCTATGTTCACGAGCCCGCGTCGCTGCGTGTAGGCGAGATGCGCCAGGGAATCGGCTTCGTCCCACCGCCGGAGCCGAAGCTTCCGATTGGCGAGCTGGTGCAGAATACTGGCCATTTGTGGATCCAGCGCGTGCGCCTGTTCGATCGCCGCGAACGAATCCAGTCGATTGCGTCCCCGCTGCCATGCGTACCAGCCCTCGGCCATCCCGAGCAGCGCCCATGCTTCGGCAAAGTCGGGAGCGAGTCCGATCGCGGTGCGCGCCCGATCGCTCGCCGTGACACCGTCGCCGTGATAATGGGCATGCAGGCCCTCGATCAGGAGGCGATCGCGCCGCGGCAGGCCGTCCGCGTAGCGCAGCGCAGCCGCGACCGCAGCGAGCTGCTCGCTTTGGGTACCCACGAATTGACGAGCCCTGGCCAACCCGTACCACGCGAGCGCGAACGTCGAGTCGTGCGCCACGGCCCGGGCGAACGCCCTGCCCGCCGAGTCGTACGCTCCCCGGTTGAGGACATCTTCTCCCTGAAGGTATGCCT
>CAYLPM010000355.1:0-3707 GCA_964385525.1 uncultured Gemmatimonadaceae bacterium | reverse complement strand
GGGCGCACGGTGAGGTATGATGCGCCGGGCATCTCCCGCATCAGCGCCCGCCGGATCTGCTCGCCGTCGACCACCGGATCGCCGCGCACGCGGACCAGCATCCCGTTCCCCTGCGTCCGCGTGAACTGCTCGATCGGCAGGTAGTAGTGGTACCGCTGTGTGCTCGTGAGGTCGCGCTGGACCATGTCCTCGGCGATGCCGACGACGGTCGTGCACGGTGCCATGCTCTCGCGGACCCGCATGCACTGGCCGATCGCGTCCTGGCCGGGCCAGAGCACGTGCGCCATCGACTCGCTCACGACCGCCACGTTGGGCGTGCCGGAGCGATCCTCGTCGGTGATGCCGCGGCCGCGGAGAATGCGCGTGCCCATCGTCCGGAAGTAACCTTCGGTGGTCGCCTGATACGTGAAGGCGCCGAGCCGCTGCACCGAGTCGATGCCGGCAACGTAGAGGAACGTGTTCGATGTGCTCACGAACGGCGCGCTGCTCATCCAGGCCGCCGACTCGACCGACGGCAGGGACTGCGCCCGGGCCAGCAGGGCCTCGCGCAGAGCGCGCTGCGCGGTGTCGCCCAGCGGCTCACCGCGGAGCACGCGGTTCACGAGGATCACGCGGTCCGCGTCGTAGCCCATCGGCATCGCCCGCACCGCTTCCAGACTGCGGACGAAGAGCGCGGCGCCGACGAGCAGGGCGACGGAGAGCGCACTCTGCACGACGAGCAGGCCGGTGCGCAACCGGGTCCGTGGCGACACGCCACCACGCGCGCCGCCGCGGAGCGCGGGGGCGAGATCACCGCGGCCAGACGCGAGCGCGGGGATGAGTCCCGTCACGACCCCGACCACGATCGCCAGCCCGAGCGTGACGCCGAGTGTCCGCCAATCCGTGAAGACCCGGATCGGTGCGCCGCGGCTGTCGATCAGCAGAGCGCGGATGGCCGAGCCGGCCCACTGCGCCACCACCAGCGCCACGGCGCCGCCGATGAGCGCGAGCACGAGGCTCTCGGTGATCGACTGCATCATGAGTCGCCCACGACTGACGCCGAGCGCGAGCCGGACGGCGATCTCCCGCTGGCGGCGGAGCGCGCGGGCGAGGAAGAGATTGGCCACGTTGGCGCAGGCGATGAGGAGCACGATCGCGGCGACGCCGGTCACCCACAGCGCCGTCCGTGCTTCCAGTGCCGGACTCGGCCCGGCGCCAGGTCGGATCGACGACACGACGACGCGCGGCATGGCGACGTCCAGCGGTGGAAGGCTCGGCGACACGGCGCGTTCCGCCTCCCAGCTCCAGCGGAAGGCCTGCGTGGCATCCGCGGAGGCCTGCTCCGGGCTGACACCGGGCTTGCGCCGCACCAGGACCTGCATCCATCCCCAGCTGTATGCCGTGAAGTAGTCTCTCGAGCTCTCTGTTCCGCCGGAGGTCGCCGCGAAGGTGGTGATCGGGATGTAGACCGCCGGCGGATCGGCGTCGTTCACTCCATCGAAGCCCTCGGGCGCGACTCCAACGATGTTCGCCCGAACGTCGCCGACCTGGAGCAGCTCACCCAGCACGTCGCGGCCGCCGAACTCCGCCTGCCAGAAGGCGTGCGACAGCACCGCGACGTCGGCACCGCGCGGTGTCACGTCCTCCTCTGCCAGGAAGTAGCGGCCGAGCACAGGGCGGGCGTCGAAGAAGTCGAAGTACGACGCGCTCACCGCGGCGACGCGCCGTTCGCGCGCGTCCTCGCCATCGCCGACGGCGAGCGGGCGCTCCGAAAAGCCGGCAAGCTGCGAGAACGACGTGGTCCATTTCGCGAGATCCAGATAGCGCGTGTACGGCGAGGACGTGCTCGTGACCACGTTCCCCCTGGAGGTCCGCTGCCAGTAGACCCGGTGTGCCGTGCCCGGATCGCGCAGGTGCGACAGCGGGCGGAACATCAGCCGATCCACGACGTCGAACATCGCGGTGTTGGCGCCGATGCCCAGGCCGAGGGTGAGGATCACCGTCGCGGTAAAGCCGGGCGCGCGGCGGAGCGTGCGCATCGCGAGGCGCATGTCCTGACGGAGGTGGTCGAGCGCGTTGCGGCGCAGCCAGAAGTGAACGATGGCAAGCCGTTCACGCAGGGAGCTGTCGGGAGCCTGTGGCATGTCGGCGGAAGATCGTCGGGGAGGTTCGCGCGGGCGGCTGAGGGTCGATGAGTTCGACAGTCTTCGGTCCGGCAAGGTTGGAAGGCGAAAGGCGATCTGGGAACCCCCAGCTCGGTACCGGGATGCGACCGCCAGCCTCCTCTTGCCCATGGCGGGGATGTAACTACTGTAATTACATGAAACCCGTCGAATTGAGAGTTGCGCGGATCGGCAACTCGCGAGGCGTTCGCCTGCCGGCAGCC
Organism: uncultured Gemmatimonadaceae bacterium; assembly: GCA_964385525.1. Lineage (GTDB taxonomy): Bacteria > Gemmatimonadota > Gemmatimonadetes > Gemmatimonadales > Gemmatimonadaceae > DATKCV01. The sequence continues at coordinate 1,342 of CAYLPM010000355.1, read as the reverse complement.
ACACTCGAACGGTACCGGATCGGCACCAGCGTGATCATGGAGGAGCGGAGTGACGGCATCCTTCTTCGTCCCGTCGGACCGGCCACTGCCAAGCTGTCCTGGGCGGACACCGCGCGCGCCATGGCCGCTGAGGCGGAGGACTGGAGCGCCTGGGATGTGGTCGCCGCCGACGGACTCGAGGATGTCCCGTGGGATTCTCCGAGCGCGGCGCGCGTCGCGGAGCCGCCGTCGGGATTCGGCAAGCGTCGTCGCAAGAAGGACAGGTGAAGCGGTACGAGGTGCGGTGGGCGGCGCTCGACCCGGCCGAGGGCGCCGAGATGGCGAAGACACGGCCCGTCGTGATCGTGAGTCTGGACGTGCTCAACGATCGCCTCCAGACCGTGACCGTGTGCCCCCTGACCACCCGGCTTCATCCCGCCTGGCGCTCCCGATTCGAGGTGCGTGTCGGACGGCGCAAGGCGGAGATCGCCGTGGATCAGATTCGAACCATTAGCAAATCACGTCTGGGCGGCAAGCTCGCGATGTTGCAGGAACAAGAGGCCGGCGCGTTGCGTCGCCTCATCACCGAGATGTACGGAGAGTAGAACCCTCGTGACGCCTTTCCCACGGGCGTCCTCTGTCGGGAGTGAGCATGAGCAACGTTCGTGGCAATGGTCTCGGCGCGTTCGCGCTGTTCACGGTCGTGGCATTCGCACCTGTGGATGCACAGTCGTCGCGCGCACCCGCGCAGGAGGCGCGGGCCACGGGCGCCGCCGCCCCGGAAGGCGTCGATCCACTCGCCGGGTTCGACGACTACGTCGCCCAGGCCGCCCGCGATTGGGACGTGCCCGGCCTCGCGATCGCCGTGATCAAGGACGGCCGCACGGTGTTCGCGAAGGGATACGGCGTCCGCGAGCTCGGCCGCCGCGATTCCGTGGACGAGCACACCCTGTTCGCGATCGCCTCCACCACCAAGGCGTTCACGGCCGCGGCCATCGGCCTGCTCGTGGACGACGGCAAGGTCCGCTGGGACGATCCCGTCATCCGGCACCTTCCCTGGTTCCAGCTCAGTGATCCCGCGGTCACGCGCGAGATCACCGTTCGCGACCTGCTCACCCACCGCGGCGGCGTCGGGAATGCCGATTTCCTCTGGTACGAGCAGGACGGGACACCGCGCGAAATCGTCGAGCGGCTGCGCTACATGGATCCCGCCTACTCGCTGCGCGATGGCTTCGTCTATCAGAACGTGATGTACGCGGCGGCGGGCGAGGTCGTATCCGCGGCCAGCGGGATGCCATGGGCGGAGTTCGTGCGCACCCGGATCATGCGCCCGCTCGGGATGAACCGCACCGTCATGACGCTG
>CAYLPM010000354.1:0-2482 GCA_964385525.1 uncultured Gemmatimonadaceae bacterium | reverse complement strand
CAGGCAGCCGCGGAAGCGATCCCGCTTCCCGCGCGGTCGGTCGACGTGGTGTTCATGTCGATGAGCTACCATCACTTCGACGACACGGCACGTGCGCTGCGCGAGTGCGCCCGCGTGCTGCGCGAGCAGGGTCGCGCCGTGCTGCGCACCGGGACGCGCGAGCGGATCCCCGAGTACCCGTACGTACCGTTCTTCCCCGAAGCACGGCCGATCCTGGACGAGGTGCTTCCGGACCTTCCCTCGATTCGCACGGCGTTCGCGGACGCGGGCTTCGATCTCGCGAGCGCCGAGATCGTGCCGCAGACCGTCGCGCCCGACTGGTCGGTGTACGCCGAGAAGCTCGCCGCCGGCGGCGACTCGGTGCTCTCGCGACTCGCGCAAAACGAGATGGCGGCGGGGCTCGAGCACGTGCGACGCCACGCGCAAGAGACGGAGAGCCAGGCCATCGTCGAGCCGATCGATCTGCTGGTGTTCGAGCTTCGCGTCTGACCGCCTTTTGGCCGACGTCCCGACCGCTGCCTCTGCCCGTCCGGGAATCACATCGAGCGAATGCTCGCCACGGGATCGACACGCGTCGCACGCCGCGCGGGCACGAACGACACCAGCAGCGCGGTCCCCACGAGCACCATCGCGGCCGTCGCAAACGACGCGGCGTCGGAGGGCTCGACACCGTAGAGAAAGCTCGCGACGGCGCGGCTGCCGATCGCAGCGCCGAGCACACCGATCGCCGTGCCGAGCACGAGTCCCACGCCGGTGCGCCACACGACGAGGCGCACTACATCGGTCCACTGGGCGCCAAGCGCAATGCGGATCCCGATCTCGGGCTGCTGGCGGGTCACGGTGTACGCGACGGTGCCGTACACGCCCACCGCGGATATGACCAGCGCGAGGAGACCGAACGTCGTGAGCAGCGTCGCCCCGAAGCGCTGCGGCATCAGCACCTGCTCGACCTGGCTGGCGACACGGCGCGGCCTCACCTGCGGGATGCCCGGCGCAAGCTCCCGCAGCAGGGTCTGGAGCGCCGGCAGCACCGGCGCGTCTCCGTGGGGGCGCACGACCACCGACGATCGCCAGATCACATCCTGCGCGATCGGCGCGTAGCCGAAGGGGACGTCGCGCTCCGACAGCGTCGCGTACTTCGTGTCGGCGACGACCCCCACCACGGTGTACTCGAGCACGCCCATCATCGAGATGCGCCGTCCAAGGGGACTTGCGCCGCCGAACGCGGCGCGCGCCGCGGCCTCGTTGAGGATGATGACCTTGAGCGCACCTTCCTGATCGGCGTCGGTGAACGCGCGCCCCATGCGGATGGAAATGCCGAGCGTCTCGAAGAACGAGGGGGAGATGCTCGCCACGCCCATCTCCCACTCCGGCCCGCCGGCGGCCGCGCGCGCCGCCGCACTGCCGGCGTCGGCGGCACCGGCTTCACGGAACGGCAGCACCGTGTGCGGCTCGAGCGGCAGATGCGACGTGACGGCCACCGCGGCAACACCCGGCAGCGTGGCGGCGCGCTCGGTGATCGCGCGGTAGAGTGCCACGGTCCGCTGCTCCGGATAGCCCTGCAGGCGCGGCTGAATGTCGACGGCCACGAGCGACCCGGGCTCGAAGCCCAGGTCCGTGTCGAGGCCCGCGCGCATGCTCCGCACGAACAGCGTCGCGCCCACCAGCAGGATGAACGTGATCGCGACCTGCGCGGCCACCATCGCGCCGCGCGGCGCGCGGCCCGTCACGCGGTCGCCGCCCACTGAGACGATGCCCTCGAGTCGCTGCACGCTGCCGCGAAGCGCCGGCGCCAGGCCGCAAGCGACGGCCGTCACGAGCGAGAGACCGATCGTGAAGAGGAGAACGCCGGCGTTGGGCATCCACTCCATCTGGTCGAGCGCGACGTCGCCCGGCAGGGTGAACGCGGACAGGAGCCGCATCGTCAGCACCGCGACCGCAAGCCCCGCCACACCGCCCGCGATCGCCAGCAGCACGCTCTCCGCCAGCATCTGCCGGACGAGCCGCACGCGACTGGCACCGAGCACCGTCCGCAGCCGCAGCTCGCGCGTGCGCTGATCGGCGCGGACGAGGAGGAGGTTCGCCGCGTTGACGATCGCGATCAACAGAGTGAGCCCGACGGTCACCATCATCATCCGCAGGAACAGCACGAGGTCTGCGCGGTCGCCGAGCACCGCCGTCTGCGCGATCGGCGCGACGGCGATCGGATTCGGGACGCTGTCGCGCGCCAGTTCGCGGCGCGGGAACTCGACCCGCAGCCGGGCGTAGTGCGCGTTGAGCTCCGCGGCCGCCTGCCCGGACGTCGCTTCCGCGGCGAGCCGGCCGAACGCGTGCATCAGGGGGATCGTGCGATTGTCGAGTATTTCGTCTCGCGCGAAGATCCCGCCCAACGGCAGCGACTGATTCATGGTGACCGGAACCCACAGGTCGATCGCGCCAGCCAGATCGGTTCCACGAAAGCGACGAGGCGCGACACCGACGA
>CAYLPM010000353.1:0-27260 GCA_964385525.1 uncultured Gemmatimonadaceae bacterium | reverse complement strand
GCGATGCCGTGCCGAGCTGACGCGAATCGCGGTGGTCGCCCGACATTGGACCGCGGAGGTACGCAGAGGACGGCGCGGAGGAACGCAGAGGACGGCACACCGGTCGGAGGTCTGCCCGCGACGAGCCCGGAAGACTGCCTTGGAAACGGCCCCGGGACGCAATGGCTTCCCGAGGTCTGCCTGCGACAGCCTGCACGACCTTTTTTGGAAACGACCTCGGAACGCAAAGGCTTCCCGAGGTCGTTCATCCAATCATTCCGGGCTCGTGGCGGTCGGGAGCTCCTTCGGTGTGCAGTCCTCTGCGATCCTCCGCGCCGAGCTCCGCGTTCCTCCGCGGTTCAATGCCGTTCGACCTGCAATCGACGACTCGGTATCAGTCCACTACTCTGCCCGAAGGGCTGACATCGGGCTGATGCGGCTCGCGCGCCGGGCCGGGCCGAGGCAGCCCACCACGGCGACCATCAGCAACGCGACGGTCACGGCCGCGAACGTGGCCGGATCGTGCGGGGTCACCTCGTACAGCACGGTGCGCATGAAGCGCGTCATCCCGATCGCGACCACCAGTCCGAGAGCCACACCGGCTGCCGCGAGCACGATCCCGCGCCCCACGACCCCGCGGATGACGTCCGCCCCGCGTGCGCCCAACGCCATCCGGATCCCGATCTCGTGGGTGCGCTGGGTAACCGAGTACGACACCACGGCGTAGATCCCCACCGCCGCGAGCACCACGGCGGCCGCGGCGAACGCGCCCATGAGCGCGAGCAGAAACCGCGGACGCGCGAGCTCATCGGCGTACAGCACCTCCAGCGGCGCGATGAGCTCGATCGGCTGCGAAGGATCGAGCTCCCACACCGCGCGCTTGAAGTCGGTCACGAGCGCGGCAGGATCGCCGTCAGTGCGCATCCCGATCGCGCGGTACGAGCCGCCTCCGGGCTCCTGGCTCCGCGCGGTGTAAATCTCATGGCTTCCGTACCGATCGTCCGGACTCATCAGGCGCACGTCGCCCGCGACGCCGACGACCGTGAGCCACGGCGAGCTCTCGTCGACGCGGAAGCGGCGGCCGAGCGGTGACTGGCCGGGCCAGAGCGCCGCGGCGAGATGCGGGTCGACGATGGCGACGGGTGGTCCACCTGCGACATCCCGCGCGTCGAAGGGGCGGCCCTGCACGATGGGAATGCCCAGTGTCCGGAAGAAGGCGGAGTCGACCGAGAGGTCGGGGAGCAGCTCGGGTTGCGCGACGACGGGTGCGCCGGCGCCCTCCGCCTCGATCCGCGTGCTCGTGTGGAACCCGGCGCTGCTGGGTGGCATCCCGCTGGCCAGGGTGACGCTCCGGACGCCGGGGAGCGCGCGCACGCGCTCCTCGAGACGGCGGAAGAACTCGTCGCGCGCGGTCGGGTCGGGGTGGCGCTCGCCCGGCAGGTAGATCTCCGCGGCGAGCACGCGATCCACATCGACGCCCGGATCCACTCGCAGGAGTCGCGCGTAGCTGTTGATCAGCAGCCCCGCGCCGGCCAGGAGGATCATCGACGCGGCCACCTCCAGCACGATGAGTGCGTCGCGGACGCGGCGCGGTTCGCGCCCGCTCGTCGATCGCTGTGCCGCGCTCCCGGCCACGCCCTCGCGAGAGGCGCGCACGGCCGGTCCCGTGCCGAACACCAATCCCGTCAGCACGGTGAGGCCGACCGCGAACGTCAGGATGCGTGCGTCGACCGCGATCGGCGTGTGGCTGGACCGCTGGATCTGTTCGGGGAGCAAAGCGGTGATTGCTTCCACACCCCACACGGCGAGCAGGACACCGAGTGCACCGCTGGCCAGCGAGAACAGCAGCGCCTCGAGGAGCAACTGACGGATGAGGCGTCCCCGCGTGGCTCCGAGCGCGTTCCGGATCGCCAGCTCGTGCCGCCGCACGCTCGCGTTGACGAGCATCAGATTCGCCGCGTTCGCGCACGTGATCAACAGGACGCACACCACCGCGCCGGCGAGCACCCACATCGCCGTGCGCAGATCGCGGTTGAGCGCATGCTGCCCGAGCAGGCGAAGGGCGACGTTCCACACCGCGCCGTTGGCGCGAGGGGATTCGTCGTTCAGCCGTCGCGCAACGGCGTCGAGTCGAGACTGCACGACCGGCGGCGACGTCCCCTCCCGGAGCTTGACCACGAGATTCGTTCGAATCTCCCGGGCGATCGCCTCGGGGACGCTGGTCGGCTTCCACGGCATCCACAGGTCCACGCCGCCGAGCGGAAACCGGAAGTCCGGCGGCATCACGCCGATCACGGTCACGACCCGATCGTCGAGACGCACCGGAGCGCCGATGACCTCGCGCCGTCCGCCGAAGTACCGGCGCCACGCGTCGTGCGCGAGCACCACCACGTCCGGCGCATCGGGCGCGGCATCGGCCGCCGTGAAGGAACGGCCGTGGAGCGGGACGGCGCCGAGCATGTCGAGCAGCCCCGGCGTGACGAGCGCGCCATCGCGTCGCGTGGGCTCGTCGCCGACGAGCAGCACGTTGAGGACGGTGTACGCCTCCATGCGCTCGAAGAGATCGGCGTGCGCCCGCCACGTCATCGTCTCGACGGGCCGCAGGCCTGGCGATGCCACGCCGTTGCTCCCGAGCACCCGCCACAGCTCGCCCAGCCGATGCGCGTCCCGGAAGGGAGGGGGGCGAAGCATCAGCGCATCCACGACGCTGAAGACCGCCGTCGTCGCGCCGATCCCCAGCGCGACCGTGAGCACGAGGAGCAACGCGAATGCCGGACGCCGGCTGCAGTAGCGTGCGGCGTAACGGAGGTCCTGCGCGAGCATCGAGGCCTCGAGGGAAGAGGGATTCGGCCGCGCCGTGTGCGACGAGCACTCGGCGGTGAACCGCCCGCCGCCCGGAGATCGGCGGTGGACCGCCCGTCGCCAAGAGATCGGCGGTGAACCGCCCGCCGCCCAGAGATCGGCGGTGGATCGCCCGCCGCTCAGAGAAAGAGGCGTGCCCGCTTCGTCGCTCCTCCCGTCGGAGGAAGTATCGGCGTACGGCCACCTTGCGGCGCGGCAACGCCTGACCGCGGCGGCGCAGCTGTCCGGTTCCGGTACGCCACTGCCCGAAAGCGAACGGTCGGCGCCGTCGTCGACGTGCACGACATCCCGTTCACTCCGCCCGCAGCGCCTCCACCGGATTCACCCGCACCGCGCGACGCATCGGGATCACGCACGCGAGGAGCGCTACCGCCGCCAGCGCGAGTGAGGCGACGGCGATCGTCAGCGGATCACCCGGCGCGACTCCGAACAGCAGGCTCCGGAGCACCTGCCCGAGCATCACAGCCCCCCCGAGACCGATCGCGATTCCGATGACCACGAGCCGCGCGCCCTGCGCGAGGACGAGCGCGACGATCGTCCGCGGTGTCGCGCCCAGCGCGCTGCGCACGCCGATCTCCCGCGTCCGCTCCGTCACGCTTCCCGCCAGCACGCCGTAGATCCCGGCGGCGGCCATCAGCACCGCGGTCAGCGAAAACGCAGTGAAGAGCACCAGCGCGAGGCGCCGCTGCGCCGTCGAGCCGGCGACGACCTGCTCCATGGTGGTGAGTCTCGTGATCGGCTGCGACGGATCCGCCGCCTGCACGACCTGCCGTACCGCGGGCGCGATCGCCGCGGGATCGCCGTGTGCGCGCACGACCAGCGCGACCTGGTTGTCCGCCCATGCCCACTGCCGCTCGGGGAGGTAGATCTGCAGTGTCACGTCCGAGTCGAGCGAAGTGTGTCGGACATTGGCCGCTATGCCGACCACCTCGCGCCACGGCCCGTTCGGATCGCCAAGGCGGACGCGCTTGCCGATCGCCTCGTCCGCGCCCCAGATGCGTGTCGCGAGCGCCGCACTGACGATCACGACGGGCGGCGCGGCCGAATCCGCGTCGAGCGCCGTGAAGCCGCGACCGCGCACCAGCGGAATCCGCATCGTCTGCATGAAGTCCGACGTCACGACATATCGGTCCGCCGACGGCGCGAGCGCCGGATTGTCCAGCGGCCGATCCTGCGCCTGAATGCCATACCGGTCGAAGTTGCCGCCGAGCGGAAGCTGACTCGCGATGCCGACGCCCGCCACGCCGGGAATCGCGCGCACAGTCTCGCGCAGCCGGTCGTGATTCGCATACACGTCGGCACTGCTCTCGTACGCCGAGCCGGTGGCCTGCACCTCGAGGGCGAGCAGGCCGTCGACGTCGAATCCCGGATCTGTCGCCATGAGCTGTGACAGACTGCGCGCGAGCAACGCCGCCCCGGTGAGCAGCACGAGCGCGAGCGCCACCTCGGCCGACACGAGCCCGGCGCGCGCGAACCGCCGGCGGGAGCCGGCCAGCCGTACGCCATCGCGAAGTCCCGCGAACACCGTCGCGCCGCCGCCCTGCCACGCGGGCACCAGGCCGATCGCGGCGCCGAGCACCAGCGTCAGCGCCGCCGCCACCGCGAGCGACGCCACGTCGAGTCGGACCTGGGCGAGTCGCGGCAGTGCCTCGGGGAGCTGCGCGAGCAGGAGTGGCAGGGCGACCCACGCGACCAGAACGCCACCGACACCTCCGAGCACGGCCAGCAGCAGCCCCTCCGCGAGCAGCTGCTGCGCCAGTCGCACCCGCCCGGCACCGAGCGCGGACCGGATCGCGAACTCGCTTTCGCGCCGAAGCGCGCGCGTGAGCTGCAGCGTGGCGACGTTGGCCACCGCCAGGAGCAGCACGAGCGCGACCGCCGCCACCAGGACGAGGAGAATCGGGCGCGATCCACGGGTGATCTCTTCCTGAAGCGGCACGAGATGCGTCCCGGCGGCCGGGTAGTCGCGTGGGTGCTCGCGCACCAGCGCATCGGAGAGCGCGTTCAGCTCGGATTGCGCGGCCTCGGGCGACACGTCGCCGCGCACGCGGGTGATCATGCGCAGGTGGCGGCACGTGCGGCACGCCCATGGCTGCGAGGCATCGTAGCGCAGAACGCGCCAGACCTGTGCGCCCGGCTGCGTGACGTTGTCGAACGCGGCGGGCAGCACCCCGACGATCTCGTGCGGGAAAGCGTCGAGTGCCACGCTCCTCCCGATCACGCCGGAGTCGGCGCCGAAGCGTCGCTGCCAGAGCCCGTGACTGATCATGATCACGCGGTTCGCGCTTGCCGCATCCTCCTCGGGGCGGAAGCTCCGACCGAGCGCGGGCCGCACGCCGAGCAGCCCGAAGTAGCTCCACGACACCCGCTGCCCGTTCAGCCGTTCTGGGTCGCCGCCGTCGGCGATCGTCGGTGCCCAGGTGCCGAGTGCCGCCGACGTCTCGAGCGACGTCGCGGAGCGCGAGAGATCCGAGTACGTCGCGAACGACGTGTTCATGCGCGACCCGTCGTCCTCGCGCTCCCAGACGAGCATCACCCGGTCTGCGTCGGGGTAGGGAAGCGGACGAATCAGGATCGGATGCACCACGCTGAAGATCGCCGTCGTCGCGCCGATCCCGAGTGCGAGCGTGACCGCGCACATCGCGGTGAAGATCGGCGCGCGGCGCAACACCCGCGCGCCGTGGCGAAGGTCGGCGAGAAACAGCTGCATGCGCGAGTCTCCTTCGTGATGCGTGAAGTCCGTGTCGGTCGTGAGAAGGGCCGGCGGACGAGTCCTCGCGAGGAGGCACGCCGCGATCGCTTCGCGCCAGAACCAGAGCCGCGCCCGCCCCGTGCGCGGATCGCGAACGAGACGATCCTGCCACGCCTCCAGCAGGTCGCCGAGGAGCGCCTCACCCTCCGCGTCGCGCAGTGCGTGCGCGAGGAGCCAGAGCGCGAGCCGCGGCGGCCGCGGCAACGGACCGCGGTCGTTCATCGTCCCTCCCAGCCGAGGTCGAGCCCCCGCGCCATGCGGCGCGTGATCTCGATCGAGTGGCGAAGTGCGGCACGCCCCGGCGCGGTGAGCGCGAAGTGACGCTTGCGCCGGCCGCCGCGCACGGGCGTCGGCTCGCCCATGTACGAGTCGACCAGTCCCTTCTCCTCCAACCGCGCGAGCGTCTTGTGCACCGCGCCGAGCGTCAGCTCGCGGCCGGCACGCATCGCGATCTCGCGACGGATCGAGACGCCGTACGCATCCTCACCGGCGCGGAGCACGGCCAGCAGCACGAGCTGTTCGAGCTCACCCAGCATCGGGGCTCCAATATGATAGACAAAGGCTAGTATATAGCCGGTACCCGATTGCGCAAGATTCCCGAGGGAACGGCGCGCCTCGCGGTCACTCCCATGGCCCACCCTTCGCATCGACGTCCATACTGCATGATCGATCCGACCGATTCTCCCATGGTGGCCGAGTCCGCCCAGCCCGCCGACGAGGGGACCGGCTTCTCCGCCCTCGGGCTCGACCCACGCGTGCTCGAGGCACTGACCACGCTTGGCTACGAAGAACCGACGCCGATTCAGCGCGAAGCCATTCCACCGCTCCTCAACGGCCTCGACCTGCTCGGCCTGGCCGCGACCGGCACCGGCAAGACGGCGGCATTCGCGCTTCCCCTCCTCCACCGGTTGAGTCCCGAGGCCCGGCCCGCCGAGCGGCTCGGGGCGCTCGTGCTCGTCCCCACGCGCGAGCTCGCCATGCAGGTGGCCGAGGCCGTGTCGCGCTATGGAAAGCGCCTCGGTGTGATCGCGCTGCCGGTTTATGGCGGCGCCTCCATGGAGTCGCAGCTGCGTGCGCTGAAGCGCGGCGTCGACGTGGTGGTCGCCACCCCCGGTCGCGCGCTCGATCACATTCGGCGCGGGTCGCTGCGGCTCGAGACGGTGCGGGTCGTCGTGCTCGACGAGGCGGATGAGATGCTCGACATGGGATTCGCCGAGGATCTCGAGGCGATCCTCGCCGCCACGCCCTCCGAGCGGCAGACAATGCTCTTCGCGGCGACCCTGCCGCGCCGGATCGCCGAGCTGGCGGCCGCGCACCTGCGCGATCCGGTGCGCATCAGGATCGAGCACGAGGTCGTCCGGCCGGGCGAGGCGCCGCGGGTGCGGCAGACGGCCTACGTCGTCTCACGCGCGCACAAGCTGGCGGCGCTGGGGCGCGTGCTCGACATCGAGAACCCGACGTCGACGATCGTCTTCTGCCGCACGCGCACCGAAGTGGATGAGCTCACGGAGACGCTGAACGCGCGCGGGTATCGCGCGGAGGCGCTGCACGGCGGCCTCTCGCAGGAGCAGCGCGATCGCGTCATGCGGCGCTTCCGCAGCAACGCGTCCGAGCTGCTCATCGCGACGGACGTCGCGGCGCGCGGACTCGACGTCGAGCACGTCTCCCACGTGATCAACTACGATGTGCCGGCGGCCGCCGAGGCCTACGTGCACCGCATCGGACGCACGGGACGCGCGGGACGCGACGGCGTTGCGATCACGCTCGCCGAGCCGCGCGAGCATCGCCTGCTGCGCAACATCGAGCGGCTCACGCGGCAGACGATCGAGGTCGCGCCGCTCCCGACGGTGGCCGATCTCCGCGCGCGACGGCTCGAGCTCATGCGGACGTCGCTGCGTGAGACGTTGCTCGAGGGGGAGCTCGACTCCTATCGCGAAGTCATCGAGTCGCTCGCCGAGGAGTTCGACGTGCTGGATGTCGCGGCGGCGGCGGTCAAGCAGGCGGACTCGCGCGATGGCGTGGACGCGGAGGAGGACATTCCGGTGCCGTCGCTGCGCCCGCCACGGCGGGAACGAGAACGGGACGGCGGGCGACGCGAACCCTCCGAGCGCGCCGCGCGAACGGTGCGCGCCGGTCGAGCCGAGCGCGTGATTCGGCCCGCGCGCGGCGAGCGGTCGGAACGCAGTCCGCGCGGTCGCGCCGAGTGGGCCGTGGCGCAGCTGTGGATCGGCGCGGGGCGGAAGGCGCAGGTGCGCCCCGGCGACATCGTCGGCGCGATCGCCAACGAGGTCGGCATCGATTCCAGCGCGATCGGCGCGATCCGGATCGAGGATCGGTTCTCGCTGGTCGAGGTGCCCGAGGAGATCGCGGACGACATCGTGGCCGCGCTCGGCGCGAGCACGATCAAAGGCAGGCGGGTGACGGTACGGCGGGATCGCGACTCGCGCTGAGGCCGCGTCGCCGCTTGACCCGCGGCCCCCTGGTCCTAGCTTCCCACACCTCCCCGACCAGACGGCTCGGCGCCCGTCTTCGGCCCCTCCGCGCCCGATAGTCTTCGTCCAGACTGCGCAGTGTGCCCCCAACCCGCCTTCCGATGCTGACCGAAGCCGACACCCGCCGACTCGTGGACGGGAAGGAACGGTTCGACGTCGAGTTTCTGAGCGAGGCGCGCGAGGCGCTGGACGATCGCACACTGATCGAGGCGGTGGTCTGCCTGGCCAACGCGCGCGGTGGAACGCTTGTCGTCGGCGTGGAGGATGACGGCCGCCTCACCGGCGCGCGTGCGCGGCACGGCACCTACACGGACCCCCGGCGGCTCGAAACGCTGATCGCGAATCGCACCGTGCCGGCCTGTCCGGTGGAGTGCGGCGTCGTGTCCCTCGATGGCCACGAGCTCGTCGTGGTCGAGATCCCACCCGGCTGTCCGGTCACATCCACGAACGAGGGTGTGTATCGCCGGCGGGCGGTCGATGCGCACGGCCGCGCGCGCTGCCTGCCGTTTCTCCCACACGAGCTCCAGTCGCGCGAGGCGAGCCGCGGCGCGCTGGACCACTCGGCGCTGGTCGTCGCCGAAGCGCGCTGGGATGACCTCGATCCGCTCGAACTGGAACGGCTGCGCCAGACGATCGCGCGGAACGCCGGACGAGCCGATGCCTCGCTGCTCGGCCTGTCGGATGTGGAGATGGTGCGCGCGCTCGGGCTCGGCGAGGACGAGGACGCGAGTCCCGGGCGGAGTGACCAGCGGACCGCGGACTCACCCGACGCCACTCGCCTCGATCTCATCCGAGTCGCCGGACTGCTGATGGTCGGCCGCGAGGCGTCGATCCGCCGGCTCCTCCCGGCGCACGAGGTCGCGTTTCAGGTGCTGCGAGGGACGCGCGTCACCATGAACGACTTCTTCCACTGGCCGCTCATCCGCCTCGCCGAGGAGCTGTTCGCGCGCTTCGAGGCCCGCAACGAGGAGGAGGAGTTGACGGTCGGGCATCTGCGCGCGGGGATCCCCGACTACAGTCCGGCGGGCTTCCGCGAGGCCATGCACAACGCGCTCGTTCACCGGGACTACACGCGGCTCGGCGCGGTGCACGTGCAGTGGCGTGATGACGAGATCGAGATCGCGAGCCCCGGCGGGTTTCCCGACGCGGTACGCCTCGACAATCTCCTTGCGACGGCGCCGCGACCGCGGAATCCCATCCTCGCCGACGCGTTCAAGCGCATCGGTCTCGTGGAACGCACGGGCCGCGGCATCGACACGATCTTCGAGGGCCAGCTGCGCTACGGTCGTCCCGCGCCCGACTATTCGCGCAGCACCGAGGGGACGGTGCAGGTCGTGCTCCCCGGAGGGCCAGCCAACCTGGCTCTGGCGCGACTGATCCTGGAGCGCGATGGTCCCAAACACCGCGTGACCGTGGACGAGATGCTGATCGTGAACGCGATCGAGCGCGAACGCCGGATCAATGTGCCTCGCGCCGCGTCGCTCATGCAGCGCTCGGCCGGCGCCGCGCGGTCGGTCCTCGAGCGGTTGGTCGAATCCGGCGTTCTGGAGGGGCGTGACGAGAAGCGCGAACGCCTGTACCACTTTTCGGCCGCCACCTATCGGGCCCTCGGCGAGCCGGCGGCGCACGTCCGCCTCCGCGGGATCGAACCGATCCAGCGGGAGCAGATGATACTCCAATTCGTGGACTCGCACGGCAGGATCACGCGGAGCCAGGCTGCCGACCTCTGCCAGGTGGGCCCGCGGGAGGCACGCGCCGCGCTCGAAAGGCTGGTGAAACGGGGCGACCTGGTGGTCCGCGGCGAGCGACGAGGGTCGTATTATGAGCGCTCGAGCGGGGTTATGGCGGGCGGTCAAAAGTTATGAACATTGTCCACAGAGTTATGAACATCGTGTCATAAGCGGCTATAGAGCGACTCGCTTTGCGAGACGCTCTGTTCCGTCATTGTGTTGTATGACAAGGAGTTGGCTCGGACAGATGGCGGTCGGCCAACCTTGCGACCCCCTTGTCGCCTCCGGTGGTCAGGCCGAGACCCGTACCCGGGTTCCCCAGGGATCGGCGACGACGAACCCCTGGTCCTGGCGCTCCGGCGCGTGACCGGCGCCGGCGAGGCTCTCGCTGGCTTGCTCCGCATCGGCGGTCGTCGGCAGGATGAGCTCCCAATCCAGCAGTCGCGCATCCATCTCGCCTGCCGGCTCGACATGCGCCGCCCAGGTATTGGTGCCGAGGTGGTGGTGATAGCCGCCCGCGGAGAGGAACAGCGCCCCGGGATAGCTCCAGACGACCTTGTCGAGCCCGAGCGACTCGTGATAGAACGCGGAGGCCATCGCGATGTCGCCGACGTGGAGATGGACGTGGCCGATCGTCGTGCCCGCCGGCAGTCCCGCCCACCGACCGTCGCCCGCGGCTCGCAGCAGCCCAGGGACGTCGAGCGGATCCGTGGTCATGTGAAGCTGTCGTCCCTCGCTGCGCCACTCATCGCGCGGCCGGTCGGCGTAGACCTCGATCCCGAGTCCGTCAGGATCGTTGAGGTAGATCGCCTCGCTGACCGCGTGGTCGGCCATTCCCGGGTGCTCGCCGGCGGAAGCGAGATGCGCGAGCAGCCGGCCGAGATCGCCGCGATCGGGGACGAGAATCGCGAAGTGGTAGAGGCCGAGTCGTCCCCGGCGCGGCACCGCGCGGGCCCCCGGTCGCTCGTGCAATTCGACGAGCGGCGTGTCGTCGCCGTGGGCGCCGAGAATTGCCATCCCCGGGTCGCGCCCGAGCACACGAACCCCGAGCACCGGCTCGTACCATGCGAGTGAGCGCGCGAGATCCGCGACCGCGAGCCGAACGCGCCCGACGTGCGTGTCGGCGGGCAGTCGATAGCGCGGCGGCGCGATGCCGTAGGGGAGGTCAGCGCTAGCGGGCACGGAGTGGGCGAGCGGGTTGGACAGCGCCAACAGATCGTCACGACGGACATCGATTGCCCGACGTCACCGACATCCGATTGCAGGCCGCGGGACTCCGAAAAAGCTAACCGGCGTTTTGTGGTTGCCACAGTGGCGCGGGTCGACGAGTCGCGGAGTGGAGATTGTCCGATCAATCTCCCTGCAAGGCGATCATTGGACTGATTCGTGTCGCCCGCCATGCCGGCACCGAGGCCGCGAGCAGCCCGATGCCGAACAGCACCACCGTCGCGGCCGTGAAGGTGAGCGCATCGCGAGGGCTCGTTTCCACGAGCAGCGCGTCGAGCGCACGCGAGACGTAGGCGGCGCCGATGATCCCGCACAACGAACCCGTGGCGAGGACGCGCGCGGCCTGCGACAGCACCAATCCCATCAGGTTGCCGCGGTCGGCCCCGAGCGCGGTGCGCACCGCGAGCTCGCGCGTCCGTTGCGCGACGGTGTAGGAGAGCACCGCATAGAGTCCCACGCCTGCGATCGTCAGTGCGAGCGCCCCGAATCCGGTGAGCACGAACATGGGAAAGGTGCGCTCCGCCAGCAGCGCGCGACGGCGCTCCGTGAATCGGCCGACCTCCGCCGCGATTGTGGGATCGCGCGCCCGGATCTCGGCGCGCATCAACCGCACGAGCTGATCGGGCGGCATGGTTCCGCGTGCCACCACCGTCATCGTGGTGGCCGGAAACGGAACCTGCCGGTAGAGCGCGTACATCTCCTCCTGCGCCTCGTCGTCGTAGCCCCAGTGTCGGAAGTCGGCGACCACGCCGACGATCGTGACCCACGGCGCCGCGCGCGCGGGGCCACCTTCCATCGTCGTGGCGCGAACTCGTTCGCCGATCGGCGATCGACCCGGCCAGTAGCGCTCGGCCATCCGACGATTCACCAGCGCCACGCGCTCGGAACCCATCCGGTCCGTCGCGTCGAACGGGCGTCCGGCGAGATGTGGAACGCCCAGTGCCGCGAAGTATCCGTCCGTCACCACGCGGTAGCTCGCACCGGCGCCCGGTTCGTCGCGCCCCTGGATCTCGAGGAAGGTGCTCCCGCCTCGCCCGAGTGGAACCCGGTTGGCGGCACCGGCGGCGAGCACGCCCGGGGCCGCACCGATCGACGACACGAGATCGCCCCAGAACGCATCGGAGCGCGACCGTTCCTGGGCGATGCTCGTCCCCTCGAGGGTGAGCTCCGCCGCGACGATCTCCTGAACGGCGAAGCCGAGGTCTCGCGAGGTGAGGGTCCGGAAGCTCCGGATGAGCAGGCCGGCGCCGGTGAGCAGCACGAGCGCGAGGGCCACCTGACCGCCGACGAGGAGCGAGCCGGTGAGCCGTCGCGGTCCGACGGCCCCGCGTCCGCCCTGCGCCATTGCATCGCGCAGCGGAACGCGCGAGAGACGCAGCGTGGGTAACAGCCCGCTGAGCACAGCCGCGAGCACGGAGACGAGAATCGCGAACGCGAGGATCCGGCCATCGATCGCGACTTCGTTCCAGCGCGGCAACTGTCCGCGTGCGGCCGTGAGCATCAGACGCACGATCCAGTGCGCGAGGAGCACCCCGGCCGCGCCGCCCGCGAGGGCGAGGAGCAGGTGTTCGACCATCAATTGTCGCACGAGCCGGCCTCGTCCCGCGCCGAGCGCGGCTCGAATCGCCAGCTCGCGCGACCGGCCGGCGCCGCGCGCGAGATTCGCGCTCGCGAGGTTGGCGCAGGCGATCAGCAGTACGAGCGCGACCGCGCCGAGCAGCAGGTGCAGGTAGTCGCGCGAGCCGCCGACGATCACGTCCTGCATCGGCGAGACCACCATGCCGTAGGCGTACAGCGAGGCCGGATCGCTGGCGGTGATCGCGCGGGCGATCGCGTCCATCTCGGCGCGCGCTCTCTCGATCGTGACGCCCGGCGCGAGGCGGCCGATCGCGGTGTAGTTGATGTAGTTGCGAAGCATGCCCGTTCCGCGGGACATTCCCATCGGCGAGCCGGGCAGCCACACGTCGCTGCCCGCGGGATACTCGTGGCCGGCGGCGATCACGCCGGCGATGCGGACCGGGCGGCCGAAGATGCGGACCGGCACATCGAGCCGGGGAGGCGCGCCGAGCACGCTGCGCCAGTAGCCCTCGCTGACGACGGCGAGCTGCCGGTCCTCTGCGATCTGCGCGTCGGTGAAGCCGACGCCCACGATCATTCGCGGTCGCAACACCTCGAAGAAGTTGCCGCTCACCTCCTGCGCCGCGACGCGCTCGGCAACACCGTCGACGAGCATCGTCGCGCTCGCATCCTGGTGGATGGCGATGTCCTCGAGTGTCGTCGTGCGCTCGCGCCAGTCCCACCAGTTGCCGGCCGAGACCCGCGATATGGTGCGGCCCAGGGAATCGCGACCGAAGAGACTGACCAGACGATCGGGCTCGGAGAAGGGGAGGGGGCGGAGGAGCGCGTGATCCACGAGTGTGAAGACGGCGGTCGTGGCGCCGATTCCGAGCGCGAGCGTCAACAGGGCCAGGGTGGTGAACGTCGGCGAGCGGCGCGCCTGTCGCAGAGCGATGCGCAGGTCGTGACGCAGGCCATCGAACACACCTCGGCGGTGGAGCGCGGTTTCGCGCATGCGGGCGGACTCGCGGAGGCGGCGCTTCGCGTCGGGAAGATCACCGAACCGCCGGAGCGCTTCCGCCCACGCCTCCGAGGGTGACATGCCGTAGCGCTCGAGCTCCCGTGCGCGGAGGGCGAGATGCGTGTCGATCTCGTCATCGACCTCAGTCGCGAGGTCCGCGGCCCCGCGTCGACGGAGGCGGAAGAGTCGCTTGAATCGTGGCGCGTTGGACATGACGGCGTTCCTGGCCTCGGGGGGCCGGTGGTGGTCTCCCGCTACGCCTCGCGCTGCGTGAGGGTCAGGATGTGCGTGACCGATTGCGTGTAGCGCAGCCAGGTGCCGGTTTCGCGTCGGAGTCGCTGGCGTCCGGCGGTGGTGAGGCGATACCAGCGCGCCTTGCGGTTGTTCTCGGTCACGCCCCAGTCGGCGTCGACGAGGCCGCGTGCCTCGAGGCGGTGCAGGGCCTGATAGAGGGCGCTGTCCTCGACGCCGATCCTGCCCTCGGAGCTGGCCTCGAGCCAGCTGACGATGGCGAAGCCGTGCATCGGTCCCCAGGTCAGGGCCTTGAGGACGAGGAGGTCGAGGGTGCCCCTGAGGAGCGGAAGGGTGTCGTCGCCGGCTCTTGCCACAGTACTCTCCCCGTGTGTGCTGTAGGGAAACTGCGGCGAGGTGCGGCTGCAGTCAAGACAGGACGGCCGTGTGGCACACCCTGAGACGAGACGAGCCCCGAGCGCGCCGCGGCGTGCCCGGGGCTCGTCCTCGTGCGCAATTCACGCCATCTGCGGGCTCGCGTCGTTGTCGCCGAAGGCGAGAAGCGGCAGGAAGATGAACGGAAGCAGCGCGATGCCGAAACCGAACAGCGACGACCTGCCGAACCGCTCTGCGACGCCGATGGCAATCACGAACCAGACGATGATGCCGATCACGGGAATGCACATGAGCAGTCCCCACCAGCCCGGCTTGTTGCCGACGCGGGCCATGACCATCCAGCAGTAGATCGGGATCAGACAGGCCCACCCGTACTCGCCGGCCTTCGCGAACACGATCCACATCGACGAGATCAGGAAGATCAGGAACCCGACCAGGAGGAACGCGGCGATCGGATTCCCTTCCGGGGCCGACGTCGCAAAGGGGTCTTGCAGCAGCAACAGCGAGGGGAGGAGAGGCATGGGGTCTCCTGGTCAGGTGGGGAAGGGGGAGGGGGGAGGGGGGAGTGATCGGACATTCCGCGTCGCCGGATCGAGGAGCTGCGCTCCGCGCAACGCCGGCGAGCGTCGGCACTAAGGCGAGCGGTGCCGGTACATCTGACGAGGCAGGACCGTCGACCGGCACTGTCCGGAGAACGGGGAAGTGTCGAGAGGAGGGGAGCATCGAGCGGTGCCGGGGTGTCCCTCGCCGTCCAGGGGCGGCATCTTGGGCGCGTGACGACGCCCGCTCCAGTCCTCATCGAGCCATCCACGCCGAACGAGCCTCCGCGCCTCGCGCGGCGGCTTGGTCCGTTCGACGCGACGATGATCGTGATGGGCGGGATCATTGGCGCGGGCATCTTCGTCAATCCATCCGTCGTCGCGCGCACGGTGAGCTCGCCCGCGCTCATTCTGCTCGCCTGGTTGCTCGGTGGGCTCATCGCGCTCACGGGGGCGTTCGTGTACGCCGAGCTCGCGGTGTGGCGCCCGCACGTCGGCGGCGTGTACGTCTATCTGCGGGATGCCTATCATCCGCTGGTCGCGTTCCTCTATGGATGGACGCTGCTGCTCGTCGTGCAGACCGGAGGCATGGCGGCGGTCGCGATGACGTTCGCCTTCTACGCGCGCGAGCTCGGCGGCGCGACGCTCCCAGCGTCCGGGATCGCCGTGGCCACGCTCGGCATTCTCACGGTCGTCAACTGCTTCGGCGCTCGGGCGGGCAGTACGGTGCAGAGCACGCTGATGGTCATCAAGATCGCGGCGATTCTCGGATTGGTGACGATCGGGTGGATGGCGGTGGGCGATGGTGCGGGACCCGGGGCAGCCGGTGCCGCCGTCGCGGGCGGAGCGGGCGGAGCGGGCGGAGCGAGCGCGGCGGGCGGCCCGGATTCGGCCTCGCCGTTCTCCCGCGCTCCGCTCCTCGCCTTCGGCGCCGCGATGGTGCCGGTGCTGTTCGCCTACGGCGGCTGGCAGACCGCGAGCTTCGTGAGCGGGGAGATGCGCAAGCCGGAGCGTGACTTGCCGCGCGGCCTCGTGCTCGGCGTGAGCGCCGTGGTGGTGCTGTATCTCGCCGTGAACGCGGTCTCGCTGGTCGTGCTCGGCGCCGATGGGCTCGCTGCCACGACGACGCCGGCCTCCGAGGTGATGCGGCGGGCGCTGGGACCACTGGGCGCTCGGCTGATCGCGGCGGGGATCGCGATCTCCACCGTGGGATTTCTCAGTCAGAGCGTGCTCACGGCGCCACGGGTGTACTTCGCGATGGCGCGCGACGGGTTGTTCTTCCGATCGGTCGGCCGCGTGCACCCGGTCACGCACGCGCCGGTGGTGGCGATCGTGCTCCAGGGCATCTGGGCGGCGGTGATCGCGATGTCGGGCCGCTACGAGCAGATTCTCAACTACGTCGTCGCGATCGATGCGCTCTTCTTCGGACTCTCCGGAGCGGCGCTGCTCATCTTCCGCCGGCGCGAGCGGCTGGGGCTCGCGTCGCGTCCGGCGACGGGCGCACGGATGCCGGGGCATCCGGTAACGACGGTGATCTTCACCGTCACGTTCCTGCTCCTCGCGCTGAACACGGTGGCGCAGTTCCCGCGGTCCGCCGGAATCGGCGTGCTGATCCTCGCGGCCGGCGTGCCGGCGTATCTGGTGTGGCGACGCCCGGCGTCGCCGTAGTCACGCCTGGGAGGTCGCCGGGCAGACGTACGCACGGTGCGATCCGCAGTGCGACTATCGACCTGGACAACGCTGTCCCGCCGGGATGCGTCAAAGAAAGGATGGCCCATCGCGCCACGCCCCGAACCCACGGAGAGCTGGATGCACCGTCCGTCGTTCGCCGACGTTATCCTCACGCTCGTGCTCGGTTGCGTACTGCTGCTCGCCGCGCCCGTTGCCGCACCCCTCGCTGCGCAGGAGGGGCCCGACATCATCCGCGGCCAGGTGCTCGGGCCGGACAGCCTTCCCCGCGAGGGCGCACGGATCACCGTCCTGTCCCTGATCAATCAGGTGCAGCGGACGACGACGACGAATCGGGATGGCCGGTACACCGTGATCTTTCCGGGCGGTGGCGGCGATTATCTCGTGACGGTGCAGGTCATCGGGATGCAGCCGACGCAGCAGCAGCTCAAGCGGCTCGTCGACGAGGATCTCCTGATTCTCGACGTGGTGATGCAGCCGATCCTGCTCGACGCGGTCGTCACCATCGCTGGGCGGCAGCGCGCGGAGCGCATCGAGGGAGCGCCGGATCCAACCGGCTCGGAGCGGTCCGTCGGCGAGGCGAACATCCCCCTCTCGGCCATGGGCGATCTCGCGGCGATGCTCTCGTATCTGCCCGGCGTGTCCATGGTCACCGGGCCCGATGGAATGCCGCTCGGCTTCTCGGTGCTCGGACTCGACCCGGATCAGAATACCATCACGATGGATGGCGTGACCGTGGACGCCAGCGATCTGCCAGCCGACCTTCTGGCGGACGCGCGCCTCACGACCACGACCTTCGATCCCTCGCGGGGCGGGTTCAGCGGCGGCAACGTGTCGGTCCGCTCGCGGCGTGGCGGGCGGATGGTGCAGCGATACGCCAGTCTCACCGTCGACGAGCCGAACCTCCAGTGGATCGACCGGACGGGCGCACAGCTCGGGCGCGAGTACACGCAGCTTCGCCTGCAGGGTGCCGCCTCCGGGCCGCTCGTGCCACAGAAGCTGTTCTACTCGACCAACGCGCAGCTCTATCGGCGCACGCGCGACCTCAACACCCTGCTCGACACGCCGATGGGGGCGCTGGAGCAGCTCGGCGCGACGCCGGATTCCGTGCGCCGGCTGCGCCAGGTCGCCGAGGCGCAGGGCATTCCGCTCGGTGTGGCGGGGCTGCCCGATGCCGTCACGACGACCAGCGCGTCGCTCGTCGGCCGGCTGGATCTGACGCCGGAAGGGCAGCACGCGCTGAACGCGAGCGGCAATCTCAGCTGGCGCGGCAACGATGCCACCAACATGTCGTCGCTCGCTCTGCCGTCGAACGGCGGCGAGGACGGGCGTGTCGACGGCTCGCTGCGGGTGCAGCACTCGACGTACTTCGGCGAGGGGATTCTCACCACGACGCGCGGCGCGATCTCGATGAGCCGGTCGCAGGCGGAGCCCTACGTCGACCTGCCGGATGCCCGGATCCGCGTCCTCTCGGGCTTCACGGATGAGCGGCCGGGGAACGCGACGTTCAGGGTCGGCGGCAACTCTTCCATGGAGCGCGAATCGAGCGACATGAGCTGGCAGCTCGCGAACGCGATCTCCTGGATCAGCACGAACAACGCGCATCGGCTGAAGCTTGAGGCGGAGATCGAGGGCGAGCGCTACACGCAGGAGCAGGCGGGCAACCGCCTCGGTACCTTCGAGTTCAACTCGCTCGACGACTTCGAGCAAGGGATGCCGAGCGAGTTCAGTCGGCAGCTCACGGCGACGCGCCGGCAGGGTGACATGCTGCGCGGATGGGTGTCGCTCGGCGACTCGTGGCGCCGCACACGCACCCTCCAGTTCCAGTATGGGCTGCGGCTCGAGTGGAATCGATTCGGGACCCGACCCGAGCGCAATCCGCGGCTCGAGCAGGTGCTCGGCATCCGCAACGACTTCGTGCCGAACGAGATCGCGCTCAGCCCGCGACTCGGCTTCAGCTGGACCTACGGCACCGCGGTGCAGGTGGAGGCGTTCGAGGGTGCGGTGCGCGGACCCCGGGCCACGCTGCGTGGCGGCATCGGCCTGTTCCGCAACTCGCCGCGTCCGTCGCTCCTCCAATCGGCGCTCAGCGCGACGGGACTGCCGAGCGCGGAGCAGACGCTGAATTGCCGTGGCGAGGCGGTCCCCACGCCCGACTGGGCGAGCTGGATCGAGGATCCATCCTCGATTCCCGACGAGTGCGCCGATGGCACCGGAGGAACGCTCTTCGCCGATCGGCAGCCGAGCGTGACCCTGTTCGATCCGGACTACCGCTCCTCGCGCAGTTGGCGCGCGAATCTCCAGTGGAGCGGAAGTCTGGGCACGCGCTTCCGCGCGTCGGTCGAGGGGACGTACTCGCTCAACCTCGCGCAGAACGGCACGATCGACCTGAACTTCCTCGACGAGCGGCAGTTCACCCTGAACGACGAGGGGGGGCGCCCCGTGTACGTCGCGCCCACGAGCATTGCCACGAGCACCGGGGCGATCGCGTCGCGCGATGCACGTGTCGACACCGCGTTCTCGCGCGTGAACGCGCGCGTCTCCGACCTCCAGTCCCGTACCACGGCGTTTCAGCTCTCGCTCTCGCCGCTGGCCCGGACTCGCCGCTGGTTCTCGTGGCGGCTCGGCTACGAGTTCACGCACAACACGGAGCTGGAACGTGGGTTCGGCGGCAGCACGGCCGGTGATCCACTCGTGCTCGAGTGGGCCCGCGGCAGTTCGGCGCCGCATCGTTTCAACGGCAACGTCTCGTTCCGCTTCAAGGGCGTCACGCTCGGACTTTCCGGCCGCCTGTCATCGGGCATGCGGTACACGCCGATGATCTCCGGCGACGTCAACGGTGACGGCTCCGGCAACGACCGCGCGTTCATCTTCGATCCAGGCTCGGCGAGCGATCCGGTCCTCGCGGATGCCATGCGCGAGCTGCTCGCGGCCGCACCGACGGGGGCGCGCCAGTGTCTGCGTCGGCAAATGGGCTCGATCGCGGGGCGTTCGAGCTGCCGCGGCCCGTGGTCGATGAACACCGATCTTTCGCTCCGCATGAACCCGCTGCAGTTCCGGCTTCCGCGGCGCACCAGCATCTCCTTCGATTTCAGCAATCCCCTGACCGGACTCGATCTGCTGGTGAACGGTGAGGACAACCTGCAGGGCTGGGGACAGTCGCAGGCGAATCCGGAAACGACCCTGCTGTACGTCCGCGGCTTCGATCCCGACGCGAACCGGTTCATCTACGAGGTGAACCCCCGGTTTGGCGACACCCGGTCGTCGCGTGCGCGCTCGCGCTCTCCGTTCCTCGTGACGGTTGCGTTCCGCATCGACCTCGGTCCCGAGCCGGCGAAGCAGAATCTGGAGCGGGAGCTGGACCAGTGGGGGAGCGGAGACCGGGAGCGGCCGTCGCTGCAGGTGCTGCGGGTACGCTATGTGGCCCAGTTCGCCCAGCCGTTCGCCCAGCTCATGCGGCAGCACGACTCGCTCAGGCTCTCGCCGGCGCAGACCGACAGCCTGGCGACGCTCCAGACGCGTTTCGTGGCGGCGCTCGATTCCCTGTGGACGCCGATCGCCGAGCACGTCGCCGCACTCGGCGACCGTTACGACATCGACGACATCTACGATCGGATGAAGACCGCGCAGCGACGCTCGGCCGAGCTCCAGCTCGATCACGGCCAGGCGGTGCGCGCGCTGCTCACCGACGACCAGGTCCGCCGGCTGCCGGAGCGCATCGCGCTGTACTTCGATGCGAGGCAGTTGACGGAAATGCACCGCGCCATGGGGTACCGGTAGTCTTGCGTCGCCCCCGCGACGGGTGGCTCGTCGTCGGGCGCCTCGGCGCGTCGCCCGTCGTGTCGGCGGTCGCGCTGAGTGCGCTCGCCGCCATGCCCCCCGTCGTGTTGCTCATGGGCGCCGCGCGGCGGGAGGGCGATGCCTCGTACGCCAGTGCTGCGGTGCTCGTCGCGGTGCTTCACATGGCGGCGGGCGCCGCGGGAGGGGTGGTGTTCGGAGCGCGCCGCTCATGGTTCGCGGCGTTGACGGCCGCGCTCGTCGTGGCGATCGTCGGCTCGCGTTTCCTCCTGGCCGGATTCGACCCCGGCGGGTTGGAGCTCGGTGCCGAGCGTTTTTTCACGACGGCGCAGGTTCTCGTCGCGGCCGTCCTTTCGATCGCGATCGTCGCGCGCGTGGCTCGAGTCGCTCCGACCTCGCGCGGCGCTCGGCACCTGTCGGTCGGTGCGGTGATCGGTCTGGTGGCGCTCGTCGGGGTGATCGCGGCGACGCTCCTTCAGCGCACCTGGATCGTCCCGATCCCCGATGATCCCCTTTCTCTCGAGCGAGTTCTGCCGCTCATGGCGGAAGAGGCTCGGCGTCGTCCCGCCACGGCGTCCGTGCAGCGGCAATACGGCATCGCGCTGCTGCGCGCGGGACGGCTGGATGAGGCCGCGTCGATCCTGGATGGCGCGACGCTTCTCGACCGCCACGACCCGGACGCCTGGAGTGCGCTCGGCGAGGCGCAGCTCAGGCTGCACTACTACACCAGGGCGGTCTCGTCGCTGCGCACGGCGGTGACCCTCGATTCCATGAGGGCGGGGACGTGGCGTGCCCTCGCGGGCGCCCTCTCGGCGGTCCGGCATCCCATGCCGCACCCGCGCGCGGAGTTGGCCTACCGCCAGGCGATCCGTCTCGACCCCGACGACGCCGACGCGCGATACGAGTACGCCCGACTGCTCGACGTCTCGCGCCGCGATGTGGAGGCGATGGAGCAGCTCGACCGCGCGCTCGCGCTCGACCCGATGCGGACCGACTTTCATCTCACCGCATGCATGATGCACAAGCGCAAGGTCCGCCTCGCCGAGGCGCTGCGCCACTGCGAGCGCGCACGGGGGCTCGAACCGGGCGATGCGGAGATCTGGGCCGAGCTCGCGACGACGCGGTATGTGGCCGGCGACCTCGTGGGGGCCGATTCGGCGTTCGCGACCGCCGCGCGGCTGAGACCCGGGTTCTACGACCGTCGTCCGGAGCTGCGCGACCTCTGGTCGGCGACCCGCGAGGATCGTGATCGTCCGTTTGCACGCAGCGGAGCTGACGTACCATGAGCAATGCCTGGCGCGGTCAGCTCCGTGGCGAGACGCCGCCGACGATGCTCGACGACCTCTGGGTAGCGATCGATCCCACGTTGCCGGAGCGCTGGCACGCGGTGCGGAGTTGGGGACGCTCGGGCGTCCTCCTGGCCACGATCGCGATCGTGGGGGTGCCTGGCGCGGTGCTGCTCGATCTCGCGGTGCTCGCGCTGCGGGGCGATCGCGACCTGCTCCTGTCACTCCGGCATGCCGTGGAGCTGATGGTCGTCGTCTGGGTGGTCGCGCCGCCGCTGGGGTTGCTGATCGGGGACGCGCTCTGGACGCGCGGCGAGTCGCGGCGGGCGGGCGCGAGGGGACCGGCGAGCGATTTGCCACTGGACGACGGAACCTCTCCCTCCGAAGATACGTAGAGGCAGGGGACTCACGTCATCGCGGGCACGTGTGGAGAGCGACCGGCAGCCGTCCCGCGCGCTCCGACACGCCGCACGCGTCACATTTCACGCCAGCGCACCTCCATGTCCCTCTTCGAAGCCATCCGACTCGCCACGGCCCAGATTCGCGTGCAGAAGCTCAAGAGCTTCTTCACGCTCGTCGGCGTGACGATCGGCGTGATGTTCCTGATCGCGGTGGTCTCGATCGTCAACGGGCTCTCCCGCTACATGGAGGACGACCTCGTCGGCAAGTTCATCGCGACGAACAGCTTCGAGCTGCGCCGCACGCCGAACATCAATCTCGGCGACATCGACGAGGCCGAATGGCGGTCGTGGCGAACCCGCCGTCCGATCACCGAGGATGACATCGATCCCGTCGTCGAGGCGTTGCCGGACGGCGTTCGGTGGGCGATCGTCGGCGACCGTCAGGTGACGCTCGAGTCGCGCTTTGCCCGACCGCGAGCGGTTCAGGTGAGCGTCGTCGAGGGCGACTGGTTCGAGATCAAGAACATGGGCGTCACGAGCGGGCGAATGATCTCCGAGCAGGAGTACCGGCTCGGCGCGCCGGTCGTGATCATCGGGAGCGAGATCCAGGAGCACTTCTTCCCGGCGCTCGACCCTCTCGGGCGCGAGCTGCGGATAGGCCGGATTCCGTACACGGTGGTCGGGGTGGCGGAGGAGCAGGGGAGCACGCTCGGGCTGTCGCTCGACCGGTTCGTGGTTGCCCCCTATGCGTCGCCGGCGAAGCGGCTCGTCAACCGGCACAAGGTCGTCGATGCGCTGATCGTGCAAGCGGAGAGTGAGTCGGGGATGCTGGCGTCGATGGAGACGGCGCGGCAGGTCATGCGCGTCCGGCACGCCCTCCGACCGACCGAGCCGGACGACTTCGCGCTGCAGACCGCCGACTCGGCCCTCGCGTTCTGGAAGAAGATCGAGGGGTTTCTGGTGGTGGCCGGCGTGGCGCTCCCGACCGTCGGGCTGCTGGTCGGCGCGATCGTGATCATGAACATCATGCTCGTGGCGGTGGCCGAGCGCACGCGGGAGATCGGGATCCGGAAGGCACTCGGCGCGAGGCGGCTGGACATCCTGAAGCAATTCATCGTCGAGGCGGTGACGCTGAGCGTGATCGGCGCCGCGTTCGGTGTGGCGGGCGGTGCCGTGCTCGCGAAGCTCATCTCCTCGGTGTCTCCTCTCCCCGCGAGCGTCGCCGTCTGGTCGGTGGTCGTCGCGGTTCTCGTGGGCGCCGGCGTCGGCATCATCTCCGGCGTCTATCCGGCGAGCCGCGCGGCGCTGCTCGATCCCATCACCGCGCTGCGGCAGGAGTAGCGATGAGTGTCCGGACGCAGCTCTCGGGTTTCGGCGAGGCGATCGCCCTCGCAATCGCATCCCTGCGCGCGAGCAAGGCGAGGGCGGCGCTGACGATCCTCGGCGTCGCGATCGGCGTGTTCGTGGTCGTCATCATGTCGGCGGCGATTCACGGCATCAATCTGGGGGTGGCCACCGCGTTCGAGTCGGCGGGGCCCACGACTTTTTTCCTGATGCGCTATCCGATCTCGCTCGAGGCGTGCGACGGCTCGGACGAAACGTGCAAGTGGCGCAACAATCCGCCGATCAGGGTGGCGGAGGCACGCGCGATCGGCCGGCTCGCGTCGGTTGCGGCCGTGACGACCCGGTCGAGCGTGAGCGCCCCAGCGCGGTGGCGGGACCGGTCGCTTTCCGGCGTATCGGTGGTGGCGATGTCCGCCAACTGGCTGGACGTGGATGGTGGTGACATCATCGACGGCCGCAACTTCACGCCGGTCGAGGACCGAACGGCGGCGCACGTGATCGTGATCAACGACAAGATGGCCGAGCGGCTCTTCAGCGACATGGATCCGATCGGGAAGATGATCACGCTCGGGACGACGCCGCTGCAGGTCATCGGCATCTACTATCAGGAAGCGTCGTTCTTCGGCCAGGGCGACCGCTCGCTGGCGTTCGTGCCGTTCGAGACGGGACGCCGCTATCTCAAGACGCCGACCGACTGGATGGATGTCTCGATCAAGCCGGCGACCGCCGTGCCGCGCGACGAGGCGATCGACGAGGTGACGGCGTTGCTGCGCGCGTCACGCGGGCTCAAGCCGGCCGTCGAGAGCAACTTCGCGATTCTGACTCAGGAGAAGCTGTTCGAGACCTGGGATCAGATGACGTCGATCTTCTTTCTCGTGATGATCGTTCTGTCGGGCGTCGGGTTGATCGTGGGCGGGGCGGGCGTCGTCGCGATCATGATGATCTCGGTCACCGAGCGCACGCGCGAGATCGGCGTGCGGAAGGCGCTCGGGGCGACCCGCGCGACGATTCTCCTGCAATTCCTCGTCGAGGCGGCGACGCTGACGGGGATCGGCGCGCTGTTCGGGCTCTTCTTCGGCTGGATCGCGACCTACGGCATCCGCAGCGCGACGCCGATCGCGGCGGCGATCCCGCCAATGGCGATCCTCGTCGCGCTGGTGGCGAGCGCGTTCACGGGGATCCTGTTCGGACTGTTTCCGGCGGCGCGCGCGGCACGGCTGGATCCGGTCGAGGCACTCCGGTACGAATAGCCGCTCTCACCTCGATCGAGGGGGGGCCAGCCGTCGCGTGATGTCGAGCGTGGTGATGTGCAGGTTCACGTCGCCGCCGATCCGGAAGCCGAAGAGGCCATCCACCGGCAAGTCGCCTCGAGCCATGGCGAACACGCGCTCGCCATTGGCGGAGAAGACCAGCGAATCTCCCACAGCGGCGATGCCGAGCACGTTCGTTCCCACGTCACGTCCGGGATACGGCTTGACCGCGGTGTTCGGCGCCCACGGCTGCACGAGCCGGGTCACGCCTCCGCGTCGCAGCTCCACCGCGGCCTGACCGTCGCGCCGAATCAGAAGGGCGAGGTACTCCGCCGAGCCTCCCTCGAGGTCGCGGCCGCCGATGAACACGCCGTACCCCGACTGGCTCTCGCCCGGAAACAGGATGAGCTCCGACTCCACGCGGAACCGCCCGTCAGCGCGATGCGTCGGCTCATACAGCGTCGCGCCTGGTCCTGTCGTGATGTGCCACCCCGGCGGCATCGCGACGAAGTGCCAGGCCGAATCGTGCACGGCCTCCCCGGTCACCATCTGCGCTGCACGATCAGTCGTCCAGCGCCACGACGCCGGCGTCTCCAGCTGCGCCAGCGCGGTAGATGGCAGTGTTGCGAGGGCGAGCACGAGGGTCATTGGCATGTGCCCACGCGGAACGTGGCGATCAGGCGACGACGATGCTCGATTCATTCGGGAATTCTCCTCTGCGGATACTCGGTTGGATTCGCGCCGGCTCGCCTACGGACATTTCTCACCGTCGATGCGTCCTTGCCGACACCGGCCGCCTCGCTACCCAGACTGGAAGCTGGTGCGGGAGAATGCGAACCGAAAGCCCCTCGGCGGGTGGTTCCCGTCGTGGAGGGCGTGGTGTACTTCTGATCGAGGACAGCAGGACCTCGGGGGGGTGAATCTCCGGGGGTGGGACGGCGGCGCATCGGTGAGGTTGGCACCGGTGCGCCGTCGCGTTTCCGCCGCTGGTGCCTATCCTTCCCGCAGCACCACCGCCGGATCCACCCGACTCGCGCGCAAGGCGGGGACGAACGCCGCTGCCACCCCGACGGCGGCCAGCAGCGCCGCCGTCGTCGCGAGCACCGCGGGATCCGTCGGCGTCACCCCGTACAGCAACCCGGAGAGCAATCGCCCGCCGGCGATCGCGAGCATCAGCCCCGCCACGATCCCCGTCGCCACCAGCCAGCCGCCTCGCCCGACGATGCGGCGAATCTCATCGGAGGGGCCCGCGCCGAGCGCCAGCCTGATCCCGATTTCGCGCGACTGCTGGCTCACCGCATGGCCAACCACGCCGTAGATCCCGACCGCCGCGAGCAGCAGCGCGAGGGACGAGAAGGCGAGCAGCATCGTGGCCGCGAATCGCGGCTGCGCCATCGTGCCGGCGATGATCTGCTCCATCGTGCGCACGTCGTAGATCGGGAGCGCGGGATCGATCGCACGAACTCGATCGCGCACGAGACCGATCGCCGCCGATGGCTCCCCGTGCGTGCGGACGACGAGTGACATGGCGCGCACGCCGCCGAGCTGCGCGTGCGAGAAATACATCGCGGGAGTGGGATCATCGGTGAGCGTCTCGAGCCGCGCTGGCCCGACTACGCCGACGATCTGCCACGGCGCGCCGAAGAAGCGGATCGTCCGCCCGATCGGATCGCGGTCCGCGAAATACAGCCGGGCGAGCACCTCGTTGATCAGCATCACGCGCGGTGCCCCGTCGACGTCGCCCTCGGCGAGTCCCCGTCCGCGCGTCACCGGTATGCCGATCGCCTGGAAGTAGCCCGGGCTCACCGCGCTGAAGTGCGCTCCGCGGAACTCGCCCGGCGCGGGGGGAGGATCGCCGTCGATCACGAGCTGTGTTCCCTGGTAGTCGCCGGCGAGCGGGATGTCTCGCGACAGCCCGGCGGCGATCACCTCCGGGAGCCTGCCCACCGCGCGCTCGATCTCGGCGTACGTCTGCACCGCCCGCAGGGGATCGGGATAGCGGCTCGCGCCGAGCGTCGTCCGAAGCGTGAGCACGCGCTCGGCGACCACCCCCGTGTCGATGGCGCGGAGCGCCAGGAAGCTCCTGAACAGCAGTCCGGCCCCGACCAGCAGGACGAGGGAGAGCGCGACCTCCGCGACGACCAGTCCGGAGCGGAGCCGTGACTGCTCGGCGCCTGCCGAGCCCGAACGGCCGCCACTCCCGAGCATCGACGTGAGGCGCGGCGACCAGGCCTTGAGCGCCGGGACCGCGCCGAACACCAGGCCGGTGATGAGCGTGAGGGCGAGCGCGTAGACCGCGACCGCACGATCCACGCGCACTTCCGAGAGGCGCGGAATGTCCGCCGGTGCCACCCGGACGAGCAGGGGCACTGCGACGACCGCGAGCGCGAGGCCGGCCATGCCGCCAAGCACGGCGAGCAGCTGGCTCTCGAGCATGGTCTGTCGGATGAGTGTCCATCGCCCCGCGCCGAGTGCCGCGCGGATCGCGATCTCGCGCCGCCTGCCCACCGCGCGCACGAACAGGAGATTCGCGACGTTCACACAGGCGATTAGCAGCACGCCGCTCACCGCCGCGAGCAGGACCAGCAGCGCCGTTCGCAGATCACCGACGATCGCCCGTTCGAGGGGCACGAGGCGCACCGTCCATCCGATGTTGGTCTGCGGATGTTCCTCGGCAAGGCGCGCCGCGATGCCGCGTAGCTCCGC